>NZ_JACJEY010000054.1:0-31792 GCF_014164295.1 Pseudoalteromonas sp. SG43-7 | reverse complement strand
TAAAAACTAAAAACTAAAAAGAAGCTAGCAGGGCTATATCTGCCCTACTAGCTATAACGTCAAACTACAGGATAAAGGTGGCGACTTTTTCATTTAAGTCAGTGGCGCGGTCTTTCAGTACCTTTGCTTGGCTTAAATGCGTTGTTGCTGATGCCGTGATTTCATCAGTGACATCTTTAATTGCGACCGTATTTCGGGTTATCTCATTTGTTACTTGAGTTTGCTCCTCAGCTGCGACTGCAATGTGCCCTGCCATGTCGGAAATCTCATTCACTGCGTGAGTAATTTCTTCTAAAGCTTGTGCTGCGGCGTTGACGTCGTGAACACTGTTATTAGCTAAACTTTTACTGCTATCCATCAAGCTAACCGCTTTTTTAGTGGTATTTTGCAACGTTTCAATCGTGGTATAAATCTCTGCGGTAGAGTTTTGAGTACGATGTGATAACACGCGAACTTCGTCTGCGACAACAGCAAAACCACGGCCTTGCTCGCCGGCACGCGCCGCTTCAATCGCAGCATTTAATGCTAGTAAATTAGTTTGCTCTGCAATCTCCTGAATCGTCGTTAAAATACTTGAGATTGCTTGTGCATGCAGGCTCAGCTCACTGATCACAACTGTGGTTTCATCAATTTCTGATGCCAATGAGTTAATCGTGGTTCTGGTTTTATCAACTAAGCTTTTCCCCTGAATACTGCTTTGCGCCGACTGCTGGGATGCGGCAGCCGTATTTTCAGCGTTAGCTGCAATTTCATGAGTAGCACTGGACATCTCCGTAACTGCGGTAGCAACCATTGTAACTTCTTGCTGTTGGCGCTGTAGTTCATTAACGCTTGATTGATTGGTTAACAGACTTTTCTCTGCATCTGAGTCTAGATCAGTCGCTAGTTGACGAATATGACTGATCAGCTGATGTTGACTACTTACAAAACTATTAAAGCTATCAGCTAACATGCCGACTTCGTCTTGGCTGTCGACTGTAATACGCTGAGTTAAATCACCATTGCCTGCAGCAATACGAGATAACGCTTGCGACACGCGACTTAGTGGCCCTAGTAACAAACTTAACAACCAAGAAATAGATAATACACTAATGATCAGTGCTAACGTTGCCAGTCCTAACTGGGTGACCATCAAGCTAACTAATGGTGCCTCTAACGTTTGTTTGTCGAGTACAAAAACTAGCTGCCAATCTGTATTGGGGATTTTTTCACTCCAAATTAGCTTATCCCGAGCTTCAGTTTCAAAATAAACAGGCGTAAGTTGGCCTGTTTGGCTACTTGATTCGATTAGTCGGCTGCTTAATTTAGTCTCAATATTGGTGATTTTACCCATCAATTTACTTGAGTCTTTATAGGCGATCACAGTACCGTCTTCATGCATCATGATGGCATAACCGTTTGCCGGTAGAGACATATTGCTAACGCTATCGACAATACTCGCAATTGACACATCACCGCCAACCACACCATTACGCGCTGGATGAGCTATGGTAACGACCAATAGATTAAAGGCAACATCCAAATAAGGCTTGGTAATTATGCTGCTACGAGCTTGCTGTGACTGCTGATACCAAGGACGTGTTCTAGGATCATAACCTGAGCGGTCAATGCTGGGATCAGAGTCCACCATCAGCCCGTCGCGGTTACCAAAATAGGTTAATTGAAAATCGCCAGATACCTGTGCTTGCTGCAATGCATTAAGCGTATCACCTTCAACTTTAGTGGCGACAGAAGCGATCACTCGCTGACGATCGGTTAACCATGCTTCGATACGCGCGGCTTGCTGTTTACCTGCTTGCCTCACACTATCAACACTGTTTTGCAGTAACAACGCTTTTTGCGTGGAGTAGCTATACCATGACAATAATACAACAACAATTACGAGGGCGAGAACAACCGATAATAATATTTTTTTCTTTAGTGAATATGAATTCATATTGAGTGCTAATACTGACTTTAATTAAATTGAAATACGGATATAAATACAGCTTGGGGTTAGCTTAATTTAGAGTATGAATTGAGAGACAATTCTCAATCTTGTTCTATTTTCGCATACAAGATTTGAATAATAAATTAAAATCAGTGATTTAAGTGAATATAAAAAGAATCATTATTAATTCAATGTAAAACTTAAATTAATAACCTAACGAGTGTAAATAAATAGCACGGTATAAATACTGCACGTATATTTTTATTTAAAATAATTGTAACGCCTAGGGTCTGTTGACCTTTGCGGATTAATATTTGTTCAAACTAGGGGCAATTTAATCGCGGCGCGAGGTTTGTAACCTAGTGGGCTAAGTAAAAATCGAGTAACAAAGAGTTAATTGCCCCTAGGCAGACCCCTTCGGGCAGCGCCTGTTTGGCATTGATGCTGCGTTATAGCCTATTTATGGGGAATAACCACACCACATAGACTCTGCCTTGCCTAAATACCAAACAGACTGCTGCAAATTCAACCTTGAAAGATCAACAGACCCTAGTCATTATATTAAATTAAGCAAAAGTAATAGCCGTGACGACGGAGCAGTCGCCCTGTATGAAATCCATATTATTTTTGCTACTAATGACTTATCGCTTAAAACTTATAGCTTCCCTAAACGCAAAAAGCCCCGCATTTTCATGCAGGGCTTTTAATAATTTTGTAAAACTGTGATTAACTCATTGCAGCTTGTAACTTTTTCATCGCTGTTTTTTCAAGTTGACGAACACGCTCTGCAGATACGCTGTATTTTTCAGCCAGTTCTTGCAGTGTTGCTTTATCGTCTGATAACCAACGAGCACTAACAATGTCTTGTGAACGTTCATCTAGGGTTTTTAACGCACTAAATAAACGTGTATGAGATTGCTCTTGATATTGTTGCTGTTCAACTTCTTCAGCTAAATCATTACTGCCATCAGTTAAGTATTGCACAGGCGAATAGGTACTAGTTGGTGCGTCATCGCTGTCGTCACCGGTTAAATCAAAACCCATGTCTTGGCCGCTCATGCGCGATTCCATTTCACGAACTTCTTTTTCACTCACACCTAGCTCACTCGCTACGGTAGCAACTTCAGCTTGGTTAAACCAACCTAAACGTTTTTTGTTTTTACGAAGATTAAAAAACAATTTGCGTTGCGCTTTAGTGGTCGCAACTTTAACAATGCGCCAGTTTTTAAGTACAAACTCGTGTATTTCGGCCTTGATCCAATGCACTGCAAATGAAACCAAACGTACGCCCACTGATGGGTCAAAACGTTTTACTGCTTTCATCAGGCCGATATTGCCTTCTTGAATCAAATCAGCTTGCGGTAGGCCGTAACCTGAATAACCTTTAGCTATATGTGCAACAAAACGAAGGTGAGACATGATGAGTTGCTTTGCAGCGTTAAGATCGCCATCTTCCTGTAAGCGAGTCGCTAACTCTTTTTCTTGCTCAGCACCTAGCATAGGTATAGTGCTTACCGCTTGAAGGTAACCGTCCATACTTGCGCTTTGCTGTCCAACTGTGAGTGCCATTGCGTATAAATCTTTACTCATTTTTCACCTCAGTGATAAACATTTGAAACCATCTTAGCACTCTTTCACTTAGAGTGCTAACTTCAATGTAAAACTTTTTTTCGATTGAAGCAAGTGGTTTTTTAGTGTTTTTTATTCTACTTTAAACGCCTGAATAAGCGATGAATTCTAGCTTTGCGGTCAGTTGGTTATGATAAAGCAATTCACCACAACCAACTTAATCAATGATTATAAACAATAATTGTTACACTTTATCGGGTTCGATTTCTTTTATATATCGATTAACAGATAAGTAAGAGCCAACAAACCCTAAGCTGGTTGCAAGTAGCACTAACGCGCCAAACTCGCCTAAACTTAAGCCAATTAAATTAAAGTTAGTTTGATACACTCCAGCGACTTGGGTAACTGCAGATCCAAGCCACCACATCATGAGGGCCACACATATAAAAGCAAACAAACCACCAACAATGCCATACCAAATGCCGGTCCATAAAAATGGCGCATGAATAAAGGTATTGGTTGCACCGACTAGCTTCATCACTTGGATCTCTTCTTTCTTATCCATAATTGATAAGCGAATAGTGTTGCCTATGATCAAAGTTACCGAAGTCAGTAATAACAACGCGATGGTGATCACGCTTTCTTTTAACAGGCTTAATAATGCATTTAAGCGCTCAAGCCAGGCAATATCTAATTTACCAAAATCAACTTCACGCTCTGCTTCAAGCTTTTTTAATAATGCTTGCGCGGCGTTTGGTTGACGATGGCGAGAAGTCGGCGTGACGATAACAACATCTGGCAGAGGATTGCTATCTAAATATTCAAGTGCTTGGCCAAACCCTGATACTTCTTTAAATTCAATGAGCGCATTTTGTTTAGAAATAAAAGTGACATTATCAATTTCAGGGTAGAGTGCTAAGCGTTTAACAAGCGTTTTTGTTTCTTGTTCACTCATGGATTCTTTTACAAATAATGAAATCTCTGCAGCTTCTTCAAAGCCACTGCTGACCTGCTGCACATTTTTAACCACTAAATACAAGGTCGCTGGTAAGGTTAAACTTAAACCCAACACCGCAATGGTCATCATTGACGCCATCGGTGTGCGCCACATTTCCCCTAGGCTATATACACCTTGGCGAAATATATTCAGCACAAAAAAATAGCCGGCTGCAAAAACTGATTTTTTTACTCGTTCATTTTGGCTTTTTCGGCCTTTGAATAACAAACTCATAGTGTTGCCTCTGCCAATGGATCTTCACTCATGCGACCATCTTTTAAGGTTAAGCTACGGTATTTCATTCGCGAGATCAGCCCTAAATCATGAGTGGCAATTAAGACTGTAGTGCCATGATTATTAAATTCTTCAAACAAACGCAAGATATCCATGGAAAGCTCAGGATCTAGGTTACCGGTTGGTTCATCTGCAAGTAATAATGGCGGAGAGTTTACAATTGCCCGGGCAATCCCAACTCGCTGTTGTTCACCACCAGAGAGTGTTGAAGGGTGGCATTTTACTTTATCTAGCAAGCCAACTTTATCAAGTGCGCCATGCACACGCTTTTCAATTTGCTTATGATGCGTACCTTCGATAATTAGCGGCAAGGCAACATTATCAAAAATAGTGTGGCGCTCTAATAAACGGTGGTTTTGAAATATGATACCAATATCACGGCGGACATAAGGAATTTGCCGCGATTTTACTGCATTTAAATCAACGCCATTAATAAAAACATGACCCGCCGACGGGCGTTCCATTAAACTAATGAGTTTAAGTAAGGTACTTTTACCGGCACCACTGTGACCTGTTAAAAAAGCCAATTCACCCGGTTTAACATGGAAATTAACTTTTTCCAGTGCTCGGTGACCACCGGGATATGTTTTGCTGACTTGCTGAAAATTTATCATTTTAGTTATCAATCATCCACAGCTGAAAAGGGAGCAAGCTCCCCTTTGAAATTTAAACTTCGTCCTCATCTTGGCTAAATAGCGCATCAATGAAGTCATTACTATTAAATTCACGTAAATCATCAATGCCTTCACCAACACCAATATAGCGGATCGGAATATTAAATTTATCGGCGACGGCAAAAATAACCCCACCTTTGGCTGTACCATCTAACTTAGACAATGTAATACCGGTAAGGCCAACACACTGATTAAATAAGTTCACTTGGCTAATTGCATTTTGCCCTGTGCCTGCATCGATGGTTAGCATCACTTCATGCGGTGCATCGGGATCAATTTTCTTCATCACCCGGGCTATTTTTTCAAGCTCTTGCATCAAGTTGTCTTTATTTTGCAAGCGACCAGCTGTATCTGCAATTAACACATCAACGTTACGCGCTTTGGCAGCTTGAAATGCATCAAATATCACTGAGGCACTATCAGCACCGGTGTGCTGTGCGATTACTGGGATTTTATTACGCTCGCCCCATACTTGTAATTGCTCAACCGCAGCTGCACGGAAAGTATCACCTGCAGCTAACATGACTGATTTACCTTGATCCTGAAATTGCTTAGCAAGTTTACCAATGGTCGTTGTTTTACCAACTCCATTAACACCCACCATTAAAATAACAAATGGTTTTTTATCAGCAGGAATTTCTAATGGCTGTTCTGCCGTTTTAAGCATCGCCGCCATTTCTTGCTTCATTAGCTCATATAATACATCACCATCCTTTAACTGTTTGCGGTTAGCCGCATCAGTCAAACGATCGATCAGCTTCATGGTGGTATCAACACCTAAGTCGGCTGTTAATAGCTGAGTTTCAAGATCTTCAAATAATTCATCATCAATTTTCTTACCAGTGAAAATCGATGCAAAGCCAGAACCTAAGTTTACTTTGGTTTTTAATAAGCCTTTTTTAAGACGAGCAAAGAACCCTTCTTTTTTAGGTTTTTCAGCTGTTTTTGCTTCCTCGCTGGCAAGCTCGGCTGTTAATCGCTCTTGCTCTAAACGCTCAGCTTCCGCCTCTTCGGCAGCAATACGTTGTTGCTCTACACGTTCAGCTTCAGCTTGCTCGGCAGCAATACGCTCTTGCTCTACACGTTCAGCTTCGGCCTGCTCGGCAGCAATACGTTGTTGCTCTACACGCTCAGCTTCGGCTTGCTCTGCTGCGATACGCTCTTGCTCTACACGTTCAGCTTCGGCTTGCTCTGCTGCGATACGCACTTGTTCTACACGTTCAGCTTCAGCTTGCTCGGCAGCAATACGCTCTTGCTCTACACGTTCAACTTCGGCTTGCTCTGCGGCAATAAGCTCTTGCTCTAAACGCTCAGCTTCGGCTTGCTCGGCAGCAATACGCTCTTGCTCTACACGTTCAGCTTCGGCTTGCTCCGCGGCAATACGCTCTTGCTCTAAACGCTCAGCTTCCGCTTGCTCAGTAACAATACGCTCTTGCTCTAAACGCTCAGCTTCGGCTTGCTCTGCTGCGATACGTTCTTGCTCTAAAAGCATTGCTTCTTCTTGCTGCACTAAACGAGCGGCTTCATCGCGGCGTTGTTGTTCTGCTTGTTCTGTTGCTGCTAATTCAGCATCTGTGATGGCTTGGCGTTCAGCATCACGTGCCTCAGCTTGCTCTACAGCAATACGCTGTTGTTCTAAGCGCTCTGCCTCAGCTTGCTCTGCAACAATGCGCTGTTGTTCTAAGCGCTCTGCTTCAGCTTGCTCTGCAACAATGCGCTGTTGTTCTAAGCGCTCAGCTTCCGCTTGCTCTGCAACAATACGCTGTTGTTCTAAGCGCTCTGCTTCAGCTTGCTCTGCAACAATGCGCTGTTGTTCTAAGCGCTCAGCTTCCGCTTGCTCTGCAGCAATGCGCTGTTGCTCTGCGCGCTCAGCTTCCGCCTCTTCTGCAGCAATTCGTTGTTGCTCTAAACGCTCAGCTTCAGCTTGCTCTGCGGCAATACGCTGTTGTTCTAAGCGCTCAACTTCCGCTTGTTGGTTATCGGCCTCTTGGGCGGTCTGCTCTACTTGTTGGTTTTTATCTGACTTACCAAAACCAAACCAAGACAGGAATTTATTTTTTTTTGCCATACTTGCTAATAACCACTTATAAAAATCTGATAAACTAACGGTAATACTTTGTGTATTCGCTGCATTGCTTTAAAAGCACAGCCGCTAATAACCACAACATATTGTCTAAGATGCTCATAGTAACACTTTTAGCGCAGTTGAAAAATGACACGCTACTATATGATTGCAATATTATCTGAGCTGGATTCTAGATACCATTTTTTAGTGAGCTAAATGAGAAATAAATCACCACAAAAACAAGTGAGTAATAAAGCCAGCGATGGCGTTATTAGGATCATCAGCGGGCAATTTCGTGGCCGTAAATTACCAGTAAAAGATGTGCAAGGTCTTCGTCCAACCACAGATCGTATCAAAGAAACGGTATTTAACTGGTTAATGCAAGATACTCGCGATACTAAAGTACTCGATTGTTTTGCAGGTTCCGGTGGATTAGGTTTTGAAGCACTCTCTCGTTTTGCTCTCAGTGCACGCTTTTTAGAGATGGATAAACTAGCCGCCAACCAATTACAAACTAATATTGACACGTTAAAGCTCACTAACGCTGAAGTAATTTGCACCGACAGTTTGCTTTATTTAAGTAACAATACTCAGCAACAACAGTTTAACTTAGTGTTTATTGATCCACCTTTTCGCCAAGGTTTAGCCCA
The DNA here is from genome assembly GCF_014164295.1 of Pseudoalteromonas sp. SG43-7. Classification (NCBI taxonomy): domain Bacteria; kingdom Pseudomonadati; phylum Pseudomonadota; class Gammaproteobacteria; order Alteromonadales; family Pseudoalteromonadaceae; genus Pseudoalteromonas; species Pseudoalteromonas sp. SG43-7. The sequence continues at coordinate 23,613 of NZ_JACJEY010000054.1, read as the reverse complement.
AAAATGCTGTGATTTACTCACTGAAAATGACTGGCTAAGTAAAAATGCTCTCATTTATGTTGAAGTAGAAAGTGAGATGAGTGCATTGCAAACACCTAGCAATTGGCTGTTATTAAAAGAAAAAGCGGCGGGACAAGTATTTTGCTGCCTCTATGAACTACAGTAAAATTAGTAACATAGAAATATTTTTTGTTTCCACTTGGAGCAGACAATATTTATCCTTTACATGTGGTGCGGCTTCGGATTACAATACTGCACCATTTTTGAACCACTTGATCATTGTTTGATCAACTTGAGCAACGCTCATTATTTAGGTAGGTGAATTTTTAATGCCAGTAATTAAAGTAAGAGAGAACGAACCGTTTGACGTAGCACTTCGTCGCTTCAAGCGTTCATGTGAAAAAGCAGGTATCCTTTCAGAAGTTCGTCGTCGCGAGCACTATGAAAAGCCAACAGCTGAGCGTAAGCGTAAAAAAGCTGCAGCGGTTAAGCGTCACATGAAGAAGCTTTCTCGCGATAACGCACGTCGCGTTAAATTATATTGATCAGTATTGGTCTTGTATAAATGAGCCTTTTAATAAAGCTAAAAGATGCGCAAAAAGATGCGATGCGAGCGAAAGACAAATCTCGTCTTAACCCAATTCGTATGGTGCTTGCTGCAATCAAGCAGCGTGAAATTGACGAGCAAATAACACTTGATGATGACGGTATTACCGCAGTATTAGTGAAGCTTGTTAAACAACGCCGTGATTCTTACACTCAGTATACTGATGCTGGCCGTGAAGATTTAGCCGAAATTGAAGCCAATGAGATTACAGCTCTTGAAGAATTCTTACCTCAACAATTGAGTGAAGAAGAAATCATAGCTCTTATTGATGCGGCTATTGCTGATACTAACGCAGCAGGTATGCAAGATATGGGTAAAGTAATGGGTATAATCAAAAGCAAAGCTGAAGGTCGCGCCGATTTAGGTAAGATCTCTGGTTTAATTAAGCAACGATTAACTGCCTAATACTCCCACATACAGATGTATGATTTAAGCAAACCGAGCCATGTGCTCGGTTTCTTCGTTTTTCGCTTTAATAAAAATAGCATTTGTGTTCAAATCTAAATTGTAGAACTAAATTATCTGATATTTCGTTCACCTTATTTTCTATTTATCTCAGGACTACACTTTACTAATGGCTGGAAAGATCCCACGTAATTTTATAGATGATTTACTTGCCAGAACCGATATTGTTGAGCTAATTGACTCCAAAGTTGGCTTAAAAAAAGCGGGCAAAGATTACCAAGCCTGTTGCCCTTTTCATAACGAAAAATCTCCATCATTTACCGTATCTCAAGACAAACAGTTTTATCATTGCTTTGGTTGTGGTGCGAACGGCAACGCTATTTCATTTGTTATGGAATACGACAAGCTTGAATTTGTTGATGCCATTGAAGAACTTGCAAGCATCCTAAATCTCGATGTTCCCCGCGAGCAAGGCACCAGTAATGGTCCAGAGCGTACGGCAGAACAAAAACGCTCAGATTACGATTTAATGCTCCATAGTGCGCGTTTTTATCAACACCAGTTAAAACATCATGCTAATTCAGCAACCGTAATAGACTATGTCAAAGGCCGAGGCCTAAGTGGCGAAACAGTTAAAAAGTTTATGATTGGTTATGCCCCCAGTGAATGGGAAGGCCTTTGCCAACAACTTGGCCGCAATAAAGAACAAAAAGAGCAATTAGTTGAGCTAAAGCTGGCCTCAGAGAAAACCCCAGGCCGCCAATTTGACTTCTTTCGTGATCGCTTAATGTTCCCTATTCGTGATAAACGTGGTCGTGTTATTGCCTTTGGTGGCCGTGTGATGCAAGCGGATCAAGGACCTAAATATTTAAACTCGCCAGAAACCCGCATCTTCCATAAAGGCTTTGAACTATATGGATTATATGAAGCAAAACAAGCGCATAAAAAGCTCGACCATGTACTCATAGTGGAAGGCTATATGGATGTTGTGGCACTGAGCGAGCAAGGTATTGAATATGCGGTAGCTGCGCTTGGTACTGCCACCACCACTGAACACATGCATACATTGTTTAGAACCACTGACCGGGTAATTTGTTGTTATGATGGTGACCGCGCTGGCCGAGATGCCGCTTGGCGTGCACTCGAAAATGCCCTGCCCTATTTAAATGATGGCAAAGCGCTACTGTTTGTATTTTTACCAGACGGTGAAGATCCCGATTCATTAGTACAAAAAGAAGGCAAAGAAGCGTTTGAACTACGTTTATCTCAAGCCGATGATTTTACTAAAGTGCTATTTAATAAACTCAGCCAAGAGATTGATTTAACTACCGATGCAGGTAAAGCTAAGCTTCTTAGTGCTGTGCTTCCGTTGGTTGAGAAAATCCCTAGTCAGTTTTATCAAGAAAACTTATTAGAGCACTTAGGTCGATTAATAGGCCGCACTAAAGAGCAGTTAAACAATCGCTTAAAAACACCTAAACAGCAGCATGCGATTGAGCGAAAATTTAAAATTACGCCAATGCGTCGCGCAATTGGGTTACTAATTCAGCACCCTAAATTAGCCAATACAGTGCCTTATTTAGCTGATTTAGCACAAATGAATATTGCCGGTATCGCCTTGCTTATTAGGTTGCAACATTGCGCTTTACAAAAAAGTGACATTACTACAGCGCAATTAATTGAATCATTTCGAGAAACACCCGAGTACGAGGCGCTCATTAAGCTCGCTACTTGGCGTCATGAGATCAATGACGACCGTTTAGAGGACGAATTTAAAAATACTTTCAGATTTATTGAAGATCAGTGTTTAAATTATCGACTCGAGACCTTATTAATAAAAGACAAGACCCAAGGACTTACGAGTGAAGAAAGACTAGAATGTTTAGCCCTTACTCAAGCGTTAAAAGGGTCGAAAAGACACTAACAGCTAGTCAAAAATGAATTATGCTGTTATACTGTGCTATTCACTGCGTCAAATAATACTTAGCTTGGCTTAATAAATAAGCAAGCTGGCGCCTGTTGTATCAACTTATCAGAGTGGAAGAAACAATCTCTATGGATCCAACTCCTCAGTCACAATTAAAACTTCTGATTCAAAAAGGTAAAGAGCAAGGTTACTTAACTTTTGCAGAAGTTAATGATCACCTTCCACAAGATATTATCGATTCAGATCAAGTAGAAGATATCATTAGTATGATCAATGATATGGGTATCAAGGTTAGCGAAAACGCGCCTGATGCCGATGAATTGATGATGCAAGAAACAACAACAGATGAAGACGCAGCGGAAGCTGCAGCCGCTGCGCTTGCTACTGTAGATAAAGAAATCGGCCGTACAACGGATCCGGTTCGTATGTACATGCGTGAAATGGGTACTGTTGAATTGCTTACCCGTGAAGGCGAAATTGTTATCGCTAAGCGTATTGAAGAAGGGATCAACCAAGTACAAATCTCGGTTGCAGAATACCCTGAAGCAATTACATACCTACTTGAGCAATGGGATAAGTTTGAAGCAGAAGAAATGCGCTTAAGCGACATTATCTCTGGTTTCTTCGATCCTAATGAAGATGCTGCGCCAATCTCTGCTACCCATATCGGTTCTGAATTAAGCGAAAAAGAACTTGATGATGAAGATGACGATGATACTGATAGCGATGATGAAGACGAAGAAGAAGTAGATACTGGCCCAGATCCTGAAGAGGCTCGTGTTCACTTTGAAAATCTTCGTGATCTTTATAATAAAGCGCGCGACACGTTTGATAGTAAAGGCCGTTCACATCCAGAATCGCAAGCTGCGATTTTTGAGATTGGTGAGCTGTTTAAAACCTTTAAACTAGTGCCGAAACAGTTTGATCGTATGGTTAACAACATGCGTGAAATGATGGACAGAGTTCGTGTTCAAGAACGTATCGTCATGAAACAAGCTGTACAAATCGCTAAGTTACCGAAGAAAACTTTTGTTAAGCACTTTGCTAATAATGAAACTGATGCTGCATGGATTGATCTTGAGATTGCTGCGAATGAAAAACATTCTGCAAAATTAGAAGAAATCAAACCAGAAATCATCCGCTGTATTAATAAACTATGTGTAATCGAAGAAAGCACAGGTTTAAGCATTGAGCGTATTAAAGACATCAACCGTCGTATGAGCATTGGTGAAGCAAAAGCGCGCCGTGCGAAAAAAGAAATGGTTGAAGCTAACTTACGTCTTGTGATCTCAATTGCGAAAAAATACACCAACCGTGGTTTACAATTTTTGGACTTAATCCAAGAAGGTAACATTGGTTTGATGAAAGCTGTTGATAAGTTTGAATATCGCCGTGGTTATAAGTTTTCAACTTATGCTACGTGGTGGATCCGTCAAGCAATCACCCGCTCTATCGCCGACCAAGCGCGTACAATCCGTATTCCGGTGCATATGATTGAAACGATTAATAAACTTAATCGTATTTCTCGTCAAATGCTGCAAGAAATGGGTCGTGAGCCAAATCCAGAAGAATTAGCAGAACGCATGATGATGCCTGAGGATAAAATCCGTAAGGTACTTAAGATTGCTAAAGAGCCAATTTCAATGGAAACGCCAATCGGTGATGATGAAGATTCGCACTTAGGTGACTTTATCGAAGATACCACTATTGATTCGCCAATCGACTCGGCAACAATGGAATCTCTTCGTGGCGCTACCAATGATGTGCTTGCTGGCTTAACAGCCCGCGAAGCTAAAGTATTGCGTATGCGTTTTGGTATCGATATGAATACCGACCATACCCTAGAAGAAGTAGGTAAGCAGTTTGACGTAACGCGTGAGCGTATTCGTCAAATCGAAGCGAAGGCACTACGTAAATTACGCCACCCTTCACGCTCTGACTTATTGAAAAGCTTCTTAGATGCTAAGTAATTAGCAAATACAGATTTAAATTTAAAAGGCCGCTGTAGCGGCCTTTTTTCTATTTACAGGAAATAATTATGGCTTGGATCCAAATCCGTATCAATGCTAATGCTGCAACCGCAGATGCAGTAAGTGATCTATTAATGGAGGCAGGTAGTGCGTCTGTTACCTTTATTGATGCTAAAGACACCCCTATTTACGAACCAAAAATCGGCACTGTGGTGTTTTGGGCTGACACGACTGTAATTGGTTTATTCGAAGCTAACCACGATATGAATGCGGTGATAGCTCTATTACAGCGCCATGATGAGTTAAAAGACACCTTAGTGTACAAAATAGAGCAACTTGAAGACAAAGACTGGGAACGTGAATGGATGGATAACTTCCACCCAATTCAGTTTGGTGAAAAACTATGGATCTGCCCAAGCTGGCGTGATATTCCCGATCCTGATGCCGTCAATGTACTGCTTGACCCTGGCCTTGCTTTTGGCACTGGCACTCATGCTACCACCGCTTTGTGCTTAAAATGGCTTGAAAGCCAAGATTTGACCGGTAAAACTGTGGTCGACTTTGGTTGTGGCTCTGGAATTCTAGGTATCGCAGCTATCAAACTTGGCGCTGAGCGCATGATCGGCATCGATATAGACCCTCAAGCCCTTGAAGCAAGCTTAGATAACGCACAGCGTAACGGCGTTGCCGATAAACTCGAAGTATACCTGCCAGAAAATCAGCCTGAGTTTAGCGCCGATATCGTGGTGGCCAATATTTTAGCTGCGCCACTGCGTGAATTACACAGTGTGATATTAGGCTTGTTAAAACCAGGTGGTAAAATTGCCATGTCGGGAATTTTAGAAGAACAAGCGCAGTCGGTAGCAGATGTTTATGCCCCTTTTTTAGCGCTTGATGATATCGCTGTTGAAGGTGAATGGACACGAGTAAGTGGCATAAAAAAAGCTTAACTTACTGGGATCGGCAATTTAGAGTATTAACGTAAAACCTTCAGGTAAAGCCTGTAATTAACAGGCTTTACCTATTATTTACACGCCAAAAAACAGAATGATTTCTTACCACAAATTACTTCTGTATAAAATTCACACAAATAAAGCCATTCGTCAAACTGTTATCAAATGTCAATACGCAAAAGTCAAAAAAAAGTCACTTTTGTTCAATTTATAGCCTTTGATTTTTGCAAAAAAAACCGTAAACTTAGCGCCCCTTGAAAAGAGGCCTATTGAATACAGTGCGTATCGGAACATACCAATTAGAGAACAATGTAATTGTAGCGCCAATGGCGGGAATTACTGATAGACCATTTAGACAACTTTGTCGCCGCTTAGGTGCGGGGCTTGCCGTGTCTGAAATGCTCTCGTCGAATCCTTTGGTATGGAAAACCGAGAAATCGATGAACCGTATGGATCATAGTGGTGAATCGGGAATACGTGCGGTGCAAATCGCAGGAGCTGATCCCGAGCTTATGGCTCAGGCTGCACAATTCAATGTAACTAATGGTGCACAGATCATAGATATAAATATGGGGTGCCCAGCAAAGAAAGTGAACAAGAAACTCGCAGGCTCAGCCCTATTACAGTTTCCTGATTTAGTGGAAGAGATTATTGATGCAGTGGTTAGCGCTGTTGATGTACCTGTAACACTAAAAATCCGTACAGGATGGGATCAGGACAACCGTAACGGTGTCGAGATTGCGAGAATAGCTGAACGTTATGGCATAGCTTCATTGGCCGTACATGGGCGTACACGCGCATGTATGTACAAAGGTGAAGCTGAATACGCCACTATTAGGGATATTAAACGTTCAGTGTCGATACCTGTCGTTGCAAATGGAGATATAACGTCTCCTGAAAAAGCAAAACAGGTTTTGGACTATACGGGTGCAGATGCCATTATGATTGGTCGAGCCGCCCAAGGTCGCCCTTGGATATTTAGGGAGATAGACCACTATTTGCGAACCGGTGAACATTTACCTGTGCCTCCAATTGAGGAAGTACGTGGTATTTTGATGGAACACTTAGTGAACCTTCATGCGTTTTACGGCGAACCAATGGGAGCGCGCATCGCTCGCAAACATGTATCTTGGTATTTGCAAACCCATGACAGTGACGGTCAGTTTAGGCGAGTATTTAATGCTCTCGATAATCCACAGGCACAAATCGAGACATTAGAGCAATACTTTAAAACACTAGCAGCTAACTAAGAAAGAAAGAGATATAAACAATGTTCGAACAAAACGTGACTTCTCCATTTATCACTAACCCTCATGTTCAGTCACACGAGAAACCGCAGCCATTACGCGATGCAGTGAAGAAAGCTGTTCATCACTATTTAAAACAGCTTAACGGTCAAGATGTGCAAGACGTTTACGACCTTGTTCTTTCAGAGCTAGAAGCACCATTACTTGAAGAAGTAATGACTTACACACGTGGCAACCAAACACGTGCGGCAATCTTACTAGGTATCAACCGCGGTACTTTACGTAAGAAACTAAAGAAATACGGCATGAACTAATACCGTGTTGTGATTTATCACAACATTCGTTTGAAAAAGCACCTTCGGGTGCTTTTTTTATATCTTTAAAAATCCTCAAAAAAGCGTCTAATTGCAAAATCCTCACTCTGTATACCCAAATGACTTGTGTATAAATATCGTTTTTTAAGCGATATTCAGTTAAAATAGCGCCTTTCTAAGCTAGCTCAAACACTGAGGTAATCAAACTACAATGGATACACATCGTCCAATTCGTCGCGCACTACTAAGTGTGTCAGATAAAACCGGTATTGTTGAATTTGCTCGCGCTCTTGAATCACAAGGCGTAGACATCTTATCAACTGGCGGTACTTGTAAATTACTTGCTGATAACGGCATTAAAGTCACTGAAGTATCTGACCACACAGGTCACCCTGAGATCATGGATGGTCGCGTAAAAACTCTTCACCCAAAAATTCATGGCGGCATTTTAGCGCGTCGTGGTCAAGATGAAGATGTAATGGACGCTCATAACATCTCAGCTATCGATATCGTTGTAGTTAACTTATACCCCTTTGCGAATACAGTCGCTCAAGAAAACTGCAGCCTTGAAGATGCCATTGAGAACATTGATATCGGCGGCCCAACGATGGTGCGTGCTGCGGCCAAAAACCACAAAGACGTGACTATTGTAGTAAACGCCAAAGATTACGACCGCGTGATCAGCGAAATGCAAAGCAACAATGGTTCAACTACATACAAAACACGTTTTGATCTTGCCATTGCAGCTTACGAGCACACCGCGCAGTACGATGGCATGATTGCTAACTACTTCGGTAAGATGGTTGCTGATTACACTGATGAAGCAGCTGAGGAAACTAAATTCCCACGCACTATCAATATGCAGTTTACTAAAAAACAAGACATGCGCTACGGTGAAAATTCACACCAAGATGCAGCTTTTTATGTTGAAAACGACGTTCAAGAAGCGTCTGTTGCAACTGCCATACAACTGCAAGGTAAAGCACTTTCTTTCAATAATATTGCTGATACAGATGCAGCTCTTGAATGTGTGAAAGAATTTGATGTACCAGCCTGTGTTATTGTTAAACATGCTAACCCTTGTGGCGTTTCAATCGGTGACAACATCCTTGAAGCCTATGATCGCGCATTCAAAACCGATCCTACGTCAGCATTTGGTGGCATCATCGCCTTTAACCAAGAGCTTGATGCTGATACCGCTGAAGCGATTGTGTCTCGTCAATTCGTTGAAGTGATCATTGCGCCTAAAGTATCAGAAGCTGCGGCACAAATTATTTCGGCTAAGCAAAATGTACGCTTACTAGAGTGTGGCCAATGGTCAGGCAAAGCGACAGGTCATGACATCAAACGCGTTAATGGCGGTGTACTCATCCAAGACCGTGATTTAGGTATGGTAACGCAAGGCGACTTAACGGTTGTGTCTAAGCGCCAGCCTACTGAGCAAGAACTTAAAGACTTATTATTCTGCTGGAAAGTGGCTAAATTTGTTAAATCAAACGCCATTGTTTATGCCCGTGACGGTATGACCATTGGTGTAGGCGCAGGCCAAATGAGCCGCGTTTACTCAGCTAAAATTGCCGGAATTAAAGCCGCTGATGAAAACCTTGAAGTTAAAGGTTCAGTAATGGCATCTGATGCGTTCTTCCCATTCCGTGATGGTATTGATGCAGCTGCAGAGGCTGGTATTACTGCGGTAATCCAACCAGGTGGTTCAATGCGCGATGAAGAAGTTATCGCTGCCGCTGACGAAGCTGGTATGGCAATGGTGTTTACTGGCATGCGTCACTTCCGCCATTAATCACACAAAGAGCTAACTGCATCAGTTAGCTCTTTTTGTTTGCTACAAATTCACGTATTCTGCTTATTCTATAACCTATTCTAAAAATATAATGTGAAGGAACAGACGATGAAATTTGCACTAAAATCTCTACTTGTTGCCACCCTTGCGATGACATCAACTATGGCTATTAGCCATGAGCATGGCCATGATTCAGCATTAAATAATGCAGTTAAATCAAGCGAGCGCAGCAGTGATCGCGATCAATACCGCCACCCTGTCGAAACATTAGAGTTTTTTGGTTTTAAACCAACTATGACTGTTGTTGAGATTGCGCCTGGCGGCGGCTGGTACAGTGAAATTTTAGCGCCAGCACTGAAAGAGCAAGGCACTTATTATGCCGCGCATTTCCCTGCTGACTCATCGGTGGGTTATTACCAACGAGCTCTAGCTGGCTTTAAAAAGAAAATTGCTGAAGATGAGCGATTCAATAAAGTAAAGCTGACTGAATTCGCCCCTTCAACACATTTAGACATTGCCCCGGCGAGCAGCGCAGACATGGTGTTAACCTTCCGCAATGTACATAATTGGTATATGAGCAAAGATAAAGACGCCGCAGCTAATGCATTTAAGTCTTTTTACAAAGCACTTAAACCAGGTGGTACTTTAGGTGTGGTTGAGCATCGCCTACCTGAAGCGCAAGCTGATGAAATGCAAAAGTCATCAGGTTATATGAAGCAAAGCGTGGTAATCGAACTTGCTAAACAAGCAGGCTTTGAACTTGCAGCAAGCAGTGACATAAATGCAAACTCACTTGATACAGCCGATCACCCACAGGGTGTATGGACCCTTCCACCAAGCCTTAAACTTGGCGAGCAAGATGCCGCTAAATATAAAGCTATTGGTGAAAGCGACCGCATGACGCTGAAATTTAAAAAACCGCTTTAAATAGGATATTCGCCATGAATGTATTAGTCATTGGCAGCGGCGGCCGCGAACACGCACTTGCGTTCAAAGCCGCTCAAAATACAAAAGTAAACACTGTTTATGTTGCACCAGGTAATGCCGGTACAGCGCTTGAACCCAAGCTTGAGAATGTTGCCATTAACGTTGAAGATCTCGATGGCCTACTTAGCTTTGCACAAAACAATAATGTTGAGCTAACCATTGTTGGACCTGAAGTACCATTAGTACTTGGCGTGGTAGATAAATTCCGTGAACACGGTTTAGCTATCTTTGGCCCAACAGCAGGCGCTGCGCAACTAGAAGGCTCTAAGTCATTCACTAAAGACTTTTTAGCCCGTCATGCTATCCCAACTGCGGATTATCAAACGTTTGAACAAATCGCCCCTGCGCTTGCTTATTTAAAAGAAAAAGGCGCGCCGATTGTAATCAAAGCTGATGGTCTTGCCGCAGGTAAAGGCGTCATTGTTGCCATGACTGAAGTTGAGGCTGAAGATGCTATTCGCGATATGCTAGCCGGTAACGCTTTTGGTGAAGCTGGCAGCCGCGTGGTAATCGAAGAGTTCTTAGAAGGTGAAGAAGCCTCATTTATCGTGATGGTTGATGGTAAAAACGTATTACCTTTTGCTACCAGCCAAGACCACAAACGCGCTTATAATGGCGATCAAGGTCCGAACACTGGCGGTATGGGGGCATACTCACCAGCGCCAGTGGTAACCGATGAAATTCATCAGCGCATTATGAACGAAGTGATCTACCCAACAGTAGAAGGTATGGCAAGCGAAGGCCATCCTTACACTGGCTTCCTCTATGCTGGTTTGATGATCGATGACTCTGGGACCCCTAAAGTAATCGAATACAATTGCCGTTTTGGTGATCCTGAAACACAACCTATGATGCTTCGTTTACAGTCTGACTTAGTTGAACTGATTGAAGCAGCTAATCGTGTTGAACTTGATAAAACGACGATTGAGTTTGACTCACGCGCAGCAGTGGGTGTGGTACTTGCAGCTAAAGGCTACCCTGATAACTACCCAAAAGGTGATGCAATCAGTGGCTTGAAAGTAACCTACCCAGAAGGCGAAAAAGTCTTCCATGCGGGTACTAAGCAAGACGGCGATAACGTAGTGACTGCCGGTGGCCGAGTATTATGTGCAACGGCGCTAGGTAACACAGTTACCGAAGCGCAGCAACGTGCCTACCAACTAGTTGATGAAATTAGCTGGCAAGGTATGGAATACCGTACAGATATTGCTTATCGCGCTATTGCTCGCGAAAAATAGGTCTAACCAGCAGCTATTAATAATAAGCGCAGTTTATCTGCGCTTTTTTAGTGCTACACTAAAACCGTGATGTATTACATATAAGTAGCACCTTGGAACAACAGCCATTTAAATACCATATTATTGCATTGTTTATTTTGAGCATACTATTGTTCATCGTATATACGTTTGCGAATCATTTAGCCACCCCTACTCGCTATACAATCAATAAAACAGCTGCGGTTTATTTAGCGCAAAGCTATCGCATAGATCCATCAAAATCATTAACACTTACAGCATTTTTAGACGAATCTAATTCACGTATTGCAGAGCCCTTTGACACCATTCCATGGGGGCTAAAATCTCAAAACTATTGGCTGCTGATGAAGTTAGACAATAGGACAGCAGTATCAAAAGAGCTTTACGCCCACTTTGATAATCCGATGATTGATTATTTGACTGTTTATCAACTCGATAACCAAGGCCAGTTAATTAACACCTTTAATTTAGGCGATCGGCAAACAGGATTAAGCTTATTTGAATACAGTGTACCGCATATAGAATTTACTGTTGCCGCACAAAACCAGAGTTTTTTGGTCATAAAAATAGACACTACAGGGATCAGTAAAACCCCAATTAACTTATATGGCGAGGCTGAATTTAAAGATTTACTCCGTGCACAAACCGCTATCTGGGGCATTTTTGTTGGCGTACTAATCATGGCGGCTTTATATAATTTAGTACTGTATTTTGGTATTCGTGATCGGGTTTATCTTATTTATATTGGCTACATACTGTCAGCGTTGATCCTAATGGGCTCGGTATTAGGCTTTGGTTTTTACTTATGGCCAGTATCCTTACAAAAGCTTTTTAACCTCCATATAGTGGTAAGTAATTACGCCATCGCATTTTTTACGCTGTCATTTTGTACTATGTTTTTACGTTATCATAAAGATAAATGCTGGCGCTATAAACTAAGCCTAATACTATTGGGCTTAATGTTCGTTTTAGGGTTCGCCAGCTTTTTCATTGTTGAATATATTTCTTCGCAAATATTTTTTGCTGTGTTGGTATTACTCTATATTGTTTGTATTATTTTAATTTACAACAAACTACTTAGCGGCTTTCGTTGGGCTAAGTTTTATATGATCTCGTGGATCCCACTGATCATTGGCGCTGCAATCCAACCTTTAGAACTAACAGGCGTATTAGAATATAGCTTCACCACCCGCCATGCTTTTTTGGTTGCGATTCTTTGTGAAGTCATCTTAATGGCTATGGCGCTTGCCGATAGAGTGCGCTATCAACGAGAAAAGGCGTTGTACCACGCCACTCATACAGAACAAACCAAGTTATTAAACAGTGCTATGCTAAAACAAGCCTATATGACTTTACAGCTCAATCAGCGCACAGCAAGCTTATGCTTAATTAGAATTACTGATTTTAATTCTCTCAGTCATATTTTAAATCAAACTCAAAGCTGTCAGCTCGTTGTTGCTATAGCTAAATCTCTTGAGCTGCAACTGAGTAAAGAGCGCGAGTTTATCAATTTAGATAACAATTTAGATACCTATCCGCGGATTGCCGATTTGAGCAACGGTGTGCTAGCATTCATTTCAATTAAAACTCAAAGTGCGCAATCACTGCATGATAAATTAACCAAAATCCGCAAAAGCTTACCGAAGCATCATCCAGTGCAAGGGTTTGATTTACAGTTAAACTACGCAATGGGTTATTGTATCCTAGATGGTGAAAGTGGCTTTGATACATGGTTGCAAAATGGCTATTTTTCATTAACCGAAGCGCCACAAACAAGCTATCCAAATAATCACTCAAAAGTAATGCCTGTCACTATGAACATTAGCTTAGCGGCTGCATTCCAAAATGCCTTAAAAACGAACCAGTTAACTATTTATCATCAGCCACAAATAGATTTACGCAGCGGCCAAACGATTGGCAGTGAAGCCTTATTGCGCTGGCCTAATGCTCCTTATGAACAAATCAATATTGAAGCTTTAATTCTATTAGCTGAACGTACTGGTCTTATCAATGAACTTACATTATGGGTGCTCGATCAGGCTTGCCAAGATATCGCTAAGTTTAATCACGCAGGTTTTTTTAAGCATAAAGTAAGCGTTAATTTAAGTGCTAAAAACTTAATGATCCATAATTTAATTGAGAAAATTGAAAACACTTTACTCAAACATAACGTTCCTGCTAAACAACTTAAATTTGAACTTACTGAGTCAGCTTTAATTGCAAACCAACAGCAAATGATTAGCTTAGTTGAACAATTAACCCGCCTTGGTATTGAAGTGATTTTAGATGATTTTGGCACTGGCTATTCGTCACTAAATTGTTTTGTTAGCTACAACTTTTCAACCTTAAAAGTAGATAAATCATTTATTATAGGTCTCCCTACTCACAGTGCTAATCGAGTAATTGTTAAGGCTGCGATAGAAATGGCGCATAGTTTGGGTTTAAAAGTTACCGTCGAGGGAGTTGAAGATGTCACAACACAACAACTTTTAAAGGCCATGGGGGCAGACTACGGGCAAGGCTACTATTACTCCAAAGCCATCGCTGTGGATGACTATTTGCTGTGGTTAGCTGAAAATAAACAAGCTAATTAAGTAAAATTGCCACATGTTTAAGGATTACTGATAGAATCCTCTTTTTCACATCTTTAGGGGCGTAAAGATGCAAGGCACTATCAAAAAATTAAAATCATCGCTAACACAACCGATTCAGTATCATTTGCCTGTGGGTGATGAGTTGGTCGATCTTAATGCCTATATTGGCAAGCAACTTACACTGACTTTTAATGGCGCTATTGTATGTTCTAGCTGCGGTAAAAAAACCAAAAAAAGTTACTCGCAAGGTCATTGTTTTGTATGTATGCGTAAGCTTGCTAGCTGCGATATGTGCATTATGAAACCTGAAACATGTCACTTTGACCAAGGTACTTGTCGTGAGCCACAGTGGGGCGAAGAAAACTGTATGATCCCACATTATGTCTATCTTGCGAACACGTCAGGGCTGAAAGTGGGGATCACCCGTCATACACAAATTCCAACCCGCTGGATTGACCAAGGTGCAACGCAAGCACTGCCAATATTCAAAGTACAAACGCGCTTACAATCAGGATTAGTTGAAGTTGCCTTAGCACAATTTATTGCCGATAAAACCAATTGGCGTAATATGCTCAAAGGACAAAGCGATGTCCTTGATTTAAAAGCTGCTGCGGCAGAACTTATTCCACAAATTGCCGATAAACTAAATGAACTTGCAGAGCTCTTTGGTGCTACAGCGATAGAACAACTTGATGAAGAAGTGGTTGAATTAGAGTTTCCAGTTACTACCTACCCAACCAAAATCAGTTCATTTAATTTTGATAAAGAACCGGTCGTCAGTGGTATTTTAAACGGTATTAAAGGCCAGTACTTGATCTTTGATACTGGCGTTATCAACATTCGTAAATTTACTTCTTACGATATCACCGTAGGTTGATTTTGCAGCTGATAAAATTCAAACCATTGCCGCTGCGTTAACGGGCGGCAATAGTAATAGCCTTGGATCACATCGCAGCCTAAATCCAATAAGTAACTATACTGGGCAAGCTTTTCAACCCCTTCAGCGATAACTTGTAAATTAAGACTATTCGCCATTGCCACTATCGCGGCAACAATCTCACTATTACCGTATTCATCGGGTACTTTAGCAATAAAGCTGGCATCTATCTTTAATGTATCTATGGGTAATTTTGTAAGGTAACTCAGTGCCGAATAGCCGGTACCAAAGTCATCTAGCGCAATCTGTATGCCCATTTTTTTAAGTTGCCACAACTCTCTTTTCGCCTGACTAAACGAGCTAATAAAACTACTTTCAGTTAACTCTATTTCAAGACAATTTCCCGATAAATTATAGCGCTGGAGCATTTTTTCAACGTTACTTGATAAACTTCCCTGACTAAGATGGCAAGCTGAGATATTAATTGCCAACCGACCAGCCGTTATTCCTTGTTGTTGCCATAATGCCAATTGCATGCCTGCATTATTGAGCACCCAGAGATCCAGCTTTACAATTAGACCGAGTTCTTCCGCCAATGGAATAAACTGTGCAGGCGATATTATGCCAAGCGCGGGATCTTGCCAACGTAAGAGTGCTTCAACACCTTTGATAGCTTTACTTCTTAAACACTGTTTAGGCTGAAAATATAGTTCAAATTCATCATTTTCGAGCGCATATTGAAACCGGCTCATCATCGCCAAGCGCTCTAAAGAGCGTGCATTCATCGATGCTTTAAATAACTGAAATGAGTTTCTACCCACTTCTTTAGAGCGATACATGGCAATATCAGCATGTTTTAGTAAAGTTTCACTATCGAGACCATCATCAGGATAGACCGCTGCACCGATTGATGCTGTCGCGCCTACCTCAAGCCCTTCGAGCTGAAAAGGAGTGTTTAAGTTATTTAAAATTTGATCGGCTAAACTAATCACAGCGCTAATGTCTTCAATCTCGCACAGCACCACAAATTCGTCGCCACCTAAACGTGCTAAAGTATCACCTTCACATAATACGTTTTGCAGCCGTATTGCCACCATTTTTAATAACTCATCCCCAGCGCTATGCCCTAAGCTATCATTGATTTCCTTAAACCGATCTAGGTCAATAAACATCACTGCTAACATGTCATTATTACGATGTGCAGCAGCTAATGCCATAGTTAACCTGTCATTAAATAAGCGCCTATTAGGCAAGCCAGTTAGCTCATCAAAATAAGCTAACTGAACGATTTTGTCTTCTGCAGTTTTACGTTCAGTGATATCGCTAAAAATCGCCGCATACACTAGCTCATCATCATTTGGCTCGCGGATAGCAATAATAGTTAGCCATTCAACATACAAATCACCATTTTTTTTACGATTGCATATTTCCCCTTGCCACACACCAGTTTGGGTAATGGATTGCCACATTTTTACGTAGAAATTTTTACCGTGCTTTCCGGAGCTTAGAATTCTAGGGTGTTTGCCGACCACTTCATATTCTTGATAGCCAGTAAGGGCGGTAAAAGCAGGATTAACTTGCATGATCACACCATCTTGTTGGGTGATCATAATGCCATCAAGTGACGCATCAATTATTTTATTCGCGAGATACAAATTACGCTGTGAATGCTGAAGATCCATATCACGTTGTTCAAGTACTTTTTCAAGATCACTGCAATAAGCGCTTTCTATTTCATTAACAAGATGCTCAATGGCGAGCACCCCTTTAATCTCCAAATCGTCACTGACCACTAAATGGCGTACATTGTTAGTAGACATTAACCGATATGCATCGAATAAACTGCTTTTTGAGCTTACCCGATACAAGGGCCGACTTGCAAAACTCCAACATGACGCATTACTATCGGGTTCGACGATCAAATGCAGTAAATCTCGCTGGGTGATAATGCCATGTTCGTCTTGCTGCTGGTTATACACTAAAATAACTTGGGCGGTTCGCTCGCGCATCATTTCAACGCCTTCACTGAGCGTCAAATAACTAGGTACCACTAACACATCTTTATGATATTGCTCTTTGATTGGTCTAAATTGTAAATAGTGATCAAGCCCTTGATTACGTACAATATCACTAATACTAATAACGCCGCATGGTAGCTCATCATCATCCACAACTAATAAATGACGAACACTGTGTTGATAAAAAATAAGCGCGGCATCACACAGTAATTGCTGACAGGAGATTTTCAATACCGGGCTACTCATTACGCTTTGAATTTCAATATGTTTAAGGTTGCTGTCAGTAAAATCTAGTTTAATGCAATCTGCTTCAGTCCAAATACCAACGATTTCTTGCCGTTTTTTTATAAAAATTGCACTTATATTATGAACCTGCATCAACCGTACAGCATCAACTAAAGAGGTATCGGTGGAACAACATACTAATTTGCTTGAAAAGATATCTGATACCTGTTGAGGGTGGCGAGTTTGTTTCATAATATTCGTCCTTAGTATAATACGAACTATAATTATATTATTATATTGCTCGCGCTATTTGATACAGGACAATAAATACATGCATACTTACTTCCCTTACTTGATATGTAGTGACAACGAGCTAGAAATTATTAATGAACAACGGGATTTAAATGACTATCTACACAGTTTAACCGCTGAACAACAGCAACACTGTGTGATATTGAATAAACAAGGCGAATATTTTGATTTAGCATTTAACCTTGCAACACCGCTGACTAACATAGAGTTAGCTCGCAGAGTAACGCAGCACTTAGCACAAGAAGGACACTGCTGCTTAACTAAAATAACCAGCCTAACAGCTTCCCAAGCATTTGATCTATTAGGAATAAAATAGCACGTTTAGTTGCATCAGCCGTTTTATCCATGAGTTTAGTCGCCTGTGGTGGCAGCGATAACAATAAAGAACAGCAAACCCCACCAGCGACTTCTACACCGGTAACCTAGTAATTACAGTTTATTTATTACAAATAAAGAAAAAGCTTACTATCATGAACACGCCTTTAATATTGATTTAACGCATATCGTTTACAGTGATAAAAATGATATTATAAACATCTCGTTATACTCAGCTCAGTAAGGCATATAGCAATGAGTACACCTAATTTATCAAGACGCATGCGCAGGCTTCGCCACAGTGACGCAATGCGACAGTTAGTACGCGAATTTGATTTTAATATTGGCGATCTTATCCATCCTATTTTTATCGAAGAGTCGTTAACTGAAAGTCTAGAAATATCCACTATGCCTGGTATACAGCGCATTCCTGAACATGCATTAGCCCAAGAAATTACTGAACTGCATAGATTAGGAATTCAGTATGTTATGCCTTTTGGCATATCGCATCATAAAGACAGTGTTGGCAGTGATACATGGCACGATGATGGTTTACTGGCACGTATGATTAAAACAATCAAACAAACATGCCCCGAGATGATGGTAATACCCGACATTTGTTTTTGTGAATATACAGATCATGGACACTGTGGCGTTGTTGAAGATAATCAAGTTTGTAACGACGAAACTGTTGCTAATCTTGTAAAGCAGAGTGTGTGCGCAGCAAAAGCAGGTGCCGATATGCTAGCCCCATCTGCGATGATGGATGGTCAAGTTAAAGCTATTCGAGCAGGCCTTGATAATGCAGGGTTTGAACATGTTGCCATTTTAGCTCACGCCATTAAATTTGCTTCATCTTTCTATGGTCCATTTAGAGCTGCTGTTGATTGTGAATTAAGCGGTGATCGCAAAGGCTATCAAATGGATTACGCAAATATTCGTCAAGCGCTTCAAGAAGCCCTTCTTGATGAACAAGAAGGCGCTGATATTCTAATGGTGAAACCAGGCACGCCCTATCTTGATGTCCTTAGCAGCTTGAGAGAGAAAACAAACTTACCTTTAGCTGCCTACCAAGTTGGTGGTGAGTATGCCGCTATTAAATTTGCAGCATTAGCAGGTGCCCTTGATGAAAAAAAAGTGGTATTTGAAACACTGACCGGCTTCAAACGTGCAGGCGCTGATTTAATAGTGAGTTATTATACAAAACAAGTTGCACAGTGGTTAAAAGAATAACCGTTGTCACTTTTTGGGCATGTAACATTTTAGAACACGCTAACCCTATATTGGCTTAGTTTAAACCTACGTAAATATCTTAACGTGTTACATGCGCAAAAATTAAAAAACAAAACTTGATCTCGTAAATCATAATTTGTCTTGTTTTATAGAGTGGGGATAAGTAATGTTTGCTGTGTTTTTACAAATATTGCTCATAGATAACCGATAAAAAGAGTCAATAATCACCACAACTTTGAATACTCAAGGAAGTACTATGTTCAAAAAATTTACTAGTAAGCTTTTCGGTGAAGATAAACAAATAACCATCAAAGATTTATTAATAGTTGCTTGCCAAGGCTATAACCATACGCAAACAGGCTTAGCCGCTAAGGTTGCTCATTACTTAGTAACAGGAGAAGGAGCTGATTGTCTTAACATATTAAATCAACTACCTAATTCGCGCCATTCGCAACTGCCAGGCCACTACTCGGTAAATAATAATGGCGAGTATGATAGACGCTCTTTAGTAGCCATGCAGCATGTTTTAAAGTCAGCTACAGGCCATCAAAACGACTTTTTACATCGTTTAGGTTTAGTAACAGAGGCGATTGCAAAGCATCACTATTTAAATCATATGGAGTCTAAACTAACAGGCTGGTTTGCCTTCTTACTGTTTTATTTTAACCAACACACTGATTTTGAATATGACACCAAGGCAACTCAATTCCCTAGTCGTGATGAACTGCTTACGCTGCTAGAAACGTATGACCAACCCCTATGGTATATTGATGCCTATATTCTTGAGCGCTCCTATGCACAAAGAGGCCTTATCTATCCAGATCATTTGCTAGCTAATAGTGATTGGATAACGATTTGTTCAACACCTGAAAAATGCCAACAACTACAAAAAATCGATGCCAGCGGTCGTAATACGCTTTGCCAGTTTCTACTTAAGCAGCCGGTAATTCCAACTTCGTTATTACCGTTTTTAGCACAGCTTAGCGCTGATAAGTCCAGTCAGGTGCGTCTGTCAGCGAACAGTGTGATCCGTAAAATCGATGATGCACAATGCCTTGAGTTTTTCTCTGAACATTATGAAAAGGCTAATGCAAGCACACGAACTCACTGGATAAGCAGTGTGGTTGAGTGTAGTAATGCATTAACATTACTTGAAACATGGCAAGCCACTGAAAAAACAGCATCAGTACACACTAAACTTACACTCGCCATTGAGCAATATCAGTTAAAGCAGCAAAGCGACAACTTTGATTGGCAGTTGCCTGCATACACAAACGTGAACTTTCACGGTGATTTCCCAGCGCATTGGGTTGAAGACTGTATGCAAAGCTTAGAAAAGCTAATTGCGCGTTCTGAACGATATATAAAAAACAGCAAGCCCGAAGCACCCGGCAGCTACTGGGCAAAGGCGATAGAGCGTGAAAAAGAAGAGCTTGCGGTATATAAAACGATCACTAAAGATGATGTTGTTCAAGCTTTAAACGCTCTAGAACAAGGTCAAAAGCTTGGTAATGACATCTTTTATGACATTATCGATGAAGCTAAATTACTCAAACAGCCAAACATTGCAATAGCACATTTTTTTCAACTGCAGAAAATTGGTAGATGGCACATTAATAATCTGTTAAATACAGCCAATACGAGCAAATTACTGCAAGAGAATCTTAGCGATGTTCGCCAATTACTGCCATTACTAGCAGAATTTAATTTTAGCGTTTGTGACTTAACGAACATACTTGTAAGTTCCCATGGTGAAGAGTTGGGTACTCGCCCATTGGCGTTAGAATCAATTGATGTGTGGCCCTTATTCGCCGAGTACCCAGAAACAATAGATTACGCACTTGATGGCCTATACACAAAGCTCATCCAGCAAGGAGATGGCACAAAGCCAACGATTATCGATCGCCTCGACTCCAAGGATAACTATATGGTTATCAACCAGACGCTGGCTTTATTAGCTGATTTTCCTAAACTTCCTCCCCATTGGTTACAACGCATCTATCAATTAGCGTTTGATAGTCGAAAATCAGTGCGCTTCACGGCCCAAACGACCGCACAAAAGCATGGCATCGTTGTTGAGCGAGTCAGCAAAAAATTACTATCAAGCGGCAATGATACTCGTAGTATTGCAGCAAAATGGCTGCAAACACTGGCGCTCAGTGATGCCCAACCAGCACTACAACAAGCAATTAGAAAAGAAAAAGATACCGCAATTCGTGCGCAAATGTTAGATGCCTTGCAGCAATGTGGCGGTGATATTAGTGAATTTACCTCACCAACTGCATTGGCTGAAGAAGCAACTGCAGGGCTTCAAAAAGCAGTGCCTAAAAATATGCTTTGGCTGCAACGAGATAGGCTACCTAGCTGTAAATTTGTTAATGGTGAAGCAGTCGACACTGATATTATTTATTGGTGGTGTGTGCTCGCCGTTAAACTAAAACAGCCTGAAGGCAGTAACTTGCTACATTTGTATTTATCACTGCTTGATGATAATAGCCAAGCACAACTCGCTCACTGTTTATTATCAGCATTTATCACCCAAGATACACTTTGCCCCACCGAGCAACAAGCGCATGAATACGCCCAAGCTCATAAGCAGCAAGAGTTTGATATGTATCAACGTTGGGCTCAAAGTGAATGGGGGAAACAGTACAAAACGCATACTTTGGAAGATGCATATAATGCGTGTTACAAACAGAAAAAGTCAGAGCTATTAGGTAGTGCTATTAAAGAAAAAGGTTTGCTCGCCTTAATTATTGGCGGTAAACCGAATGAGCTTTTAGCCCTACTACAACCCTACATGAAGCAGTATTATGTACGTCGTGCGCAGATTGAAGCAATATTGAGTGCTATCGCCAATATTAATGATCCGATAATTATTCAATTTATGCTGTCGTTATCGCGACGTTACCGCACCAAATCAATCCAAGAGTTAGCACGTCAGTTAGTTGATAAAATTGCCCAGCGAAACGGCTGGACGACCGATGAACTAGGCGATCGTACTATTCAAACTGCAGGCTTTGAAAACACGCAAGGGCCAACACCTTTTAATTTAGGTCAGCGTACGCTGCAACTCCAGCTAAGCGATGATCTTAAATTTCAACTACTCAACGAAGAAGGCAAGGTGCTTAAGTCACTGCCGCAAGCGCGTAAAGATGATGACGATGCAGCCATCAGCGAAACTAAAAAATGGTTTAGCAGCTGTAAAAAAGAGCTAAAACAGGTAATAACGCAACAAACTAGTCGTCTATATGAGTCTATGGTTACTGAGCGTCATTGGCCTGCAAGCGACTGGCAAGAATATTTACATCAGCATCCTATCATGTTTCGTTTACTGCAACGTACGCTTTGGCAAGTACAGCTTGATGATGGTTGGCACAGTTTTCGCCCCACAGAAGATGGCGCACTCATTGATACAGAAGATGATGAAATTGAATTACCAGCCCAGGCCACTATCCGCTTGCTAAGTGGTAATCAACTCAATAGTGAAGCAAGCCAAGCTTGGCAGGCCCACTTAAAAGATTACAAAATTAAACCGCTGTTTGAGCAACTCAAGTCGCTTGAAGTAAATATAGCTGCAGAACAGTTAGCATTGGATCATCATAAAGGCTTGATGACTGATACCTTCACACTACGCAGCTTATTGACCAAAAAAGACTACAAGCAAGGCGACCCAGAAGACGCAGGATTTTTTGATCATTACTATAAACTGTTTGATCAATTAGGACTTAGAGTTCAATTTGACTTCAGTGGTAACTGTGTCCCCGAAGAGAATGTTTCTGCAGCTATTTATAGCATCACAGTATGGCAATTTAATCCAAAAGCACGTGGCTGGAACCGCTATGATGCATTACCGCTTACTCAAGTCCCTGCTAATCTGCTTAACGCTATCGCCTTGGATTACGAAGAGGTGGCGAAAAAGTGTCATGCAGATCCACTGTGGCAGCAAAAGCTACCGTTTAATTAGCCGCTATAACAGTAAATGCTGGCCACATTAACGATGGCCAGCGTTTAGAAATCAAGATGATCTATCTAGCAAGGACGTTTTATGCTTAATACGTTAAACACGCCTCCGAACACAGACATTGCTGAGCTATTAACTCTTGCCTGTAAAGGCTATGAAATAGCAGAATCAGGTCTCGCTCATAACGTTGCACATTACTTATTACATGGGGAAAATCCCCGTTGTTTAACTACTTTAGCACAGCTTCCCGATACAAAAAGTAAACAGGCACCTGGTTGCTATGACTGGGAAGCAGCAGAAGCGATGTGGCAAGTACTCATGTCTATTCAAAGCCAGCAACTGGACTTTTTGCATCGCTTAGGTTTAGTCGTTGCCTGTTTTAACGAGCCCTATTTTGATGCGTTTAGCCATGTACTTTCAAGCTTTGATAACTGGTTTGCCTATCTTCTAAACTTCCTGAGCAGGAAATTTAAAACGCATACAGCGTCATCTGTAGAGCAATTACCCAATCGAAACACACTGCTGGAATTATTAAGGGTATATCAATTACCTAGCTGGTATATTGATGCTTTTATATTAGAGCGTAATAACAAGTATGTCGCAGCAGAGTA
>NZ_JACJEY010000053.1:0-32279 GCF_014164295.1 Pseudoalteromonas sp. SG43-7 | reverse complement strand
AATCAGCTAAAAGCAGAAACAAGCTTTAATAAAGGCATGCCCGCAAAACAGAAAAAAGCTATGCGCAGTACAGGTTACCTTGAAAAGGTATTGAAATCATAGGCTTTTTTCATGCTCTTGCCCTGCCCCCACGACTTCAAACTACGACTCACAAGCCTTGTTTGCTCCACTATCATTACCCAATTCAGTAAATGCAATGCGCAGCGGCGCAGGAAAGCCTGGTCCGCTTTTTTGGCAAAACCAAGTCGATTACTCCCTTAAGGCCTCAATAGATACCGAACAAGATATTTTAAGTAGCAAAGAAACCATCACTTATACCAATAACAGCCCTGATGATTTAACCCGTTTGTGGGTGCAACTTGATCAAAATATGTATCGCAAAGACTCGCGAAGCTCTATCGCCTCGCAGTGGCGTAGCTCTCATTTTACTGATGGTTACCAGTTTGACAAAGTAACCGTGATTATAAATAACAAACATTACGATGCCGATTTTTTAATTGACGATACACGAATGCGTATCGATTTAAAAAACCCTCTAGCTGCTCAAGGCGGTAAATTACAACTGCAAATTGATTACAGCTATAAAGTACCCGGGACATGGGGCGGTCGAACTGCGGTCACGCCTTCTAAAAATGGCAAAATTTTTGAAATTGCACAATGGTTCCCACGTATGGCAGTTTATGATGACTTACATGGGTGGAATAACAATCCTTACATTAGCTCTGAATTTTATTTAGAATATGGCACGATTGACTATACGGTTAATGTACCAAAAGATTATTGGGTGGTGGGCTCAGGTGAGCTAATTAATCCTGAAGAGGTGCTCACTAAAACGGAACAGAAGCGCTTAGCTAAAGCTAAAAAAAGCGAAGAAACCGTCTATATTCGCAACAAAGCAGATATTAATAACCCCGATAGTCGGCCTAAGGATGACCAGCGATTAAGTTGGCATTTCAAAATGGATAATACCCGCGATGTCGCATTTGCCGCTTCACCTGCGTTTATTATCGATGGCGCTAAAATTAATCTACCAGAGGGTAAAACCGCATTAGCAATGTCTGCGTATCCAGTTGAAGGCATTGGCAGTACTAAATGGGATCGCTCAACAGAGTATGTTAAAGCGAATATAGAGCATTTTTCCACTTGGTATCCTTACCCTTATCCTGCAGCTATTAACTTAGGCGGCCATGGGGCCGGTATGGAATATCCAGGAATTGTATTCGATGGTATGCAAGACAAAGACGATTTGCTTTTTTGGATAACAGCGCATGAGCTAGGCCACAACTGGTTTCCGATGATTGTAGGCTCTGATGAGCGCCGCCATGCATTTATGGATGAAGGATTTAACACGTTTATAGATGTTTATGCCTCAGATGCTTTTAATGATGGCGAGTTTGCTCCAAAACGTGACGGAGAATATGCCCCGAAAGGCGGTAACCCGGTTGATGAGATCTTATCCGTATTAGCCGATAATGAAGCACCTACATTAATGGCCCCAGCAGAGGCCACGGATGAGAAATACCGCCATTCTATTGCTTATTTTAAATCGGCGCTAGGTTTAGTGTTACTGCGAGAAGAGATATTAGGGCCAGAGCGATTCGATCCTGCTTTTAAAGAATATATCTCAACGTGGGCTTATAAACATCCTAGCCCTTCAGATTTTTTCCGCTTTATGGAGAGCGCCGCAGGGGAGATCTTTCTTGGTGGTGGCGTGGTTGGTACTTAAATAACTGGCAACTTGATATGGCAATAACGAGTGTTGAAGCCATTGATGATAAACACGGTAAAGGCACTAAAGTTAGCTTTAAAAGTAATCAAAAGTTAGTTATGCCAGCAACACTGCGTGTGCAATACAGTGATAATACACATGAAGATATTCGCATTCCAGTTGAAACATGGATGCGCACAGGTAAGCCGAGTGTGGTATTGCCTGTTACTAAAACAATTAAACGTGCCAGCCTCGATCCTGAGCATAAATTACCCGATGCAGATCGCAGCAATAATACGATTGACCTATAGAAGTCACAACGCCTGCTAAATACAAATTTAACAGGCGTTTGCTACTATCAAATATTTTGAAGGTTCGATGAGCTAATAGATAAAAAATATTAATCGGTGGCCCATTTCTTGATAAGCCAAATTTGCTAGCCACTCTAGGTTTAGGAAACCAGTTCTTCGCCAACGGGAAGTGTAAATATTTACCTGACCCGCAAATTTTTTTGCTAGTGACTCACAATGGTTATCTATTAAAAACGTGTCAGCATCGAGGTTTACAGCGCTCATCAAAAGCATATAAAAGTGTCAACGTTAATAACTTAGCAAACCCATTTTCCTATTACTTTTTAATACGTTATATATATGATAATCTCAGGAGTATCTCCCCCCTCCCTTTAATCAGTTGCCCATGGAATTACAGTTATCACTTAAAAAAGAGCACTATACCCTTGGTGAAGTCGTTAGTGGCTATGTCGATATCGAGCTAGATTCACCTAAATTATTTAACGAAATCTATGTTAGCTGTTACTGGAAATTACATGGCGGCGGCAGAACTGAACAAAACGAGAAATATAAAGTAGTTCTTCAGACTGATGAAGCCCCATTGCCTGCAGGAAAGCATCACCTCCCCTTTCAGTTTGCGATGGATGACTATCCGATAACCTGGCACGGCGATAAATTATCGATAGATTGGTATATCATAGCTTACGCGGATATTCCCCTGGGCTGGGATAAAAAAGTTATTAAAAAATATTTACTTGATTATTCAAACCAATCTTCAATTCCTTCTAAACCAACGTTTACGACGCAAACACCGGGGGCAATCCAAATAGAATACGGGCTTTTTTCCAAAAATGAGCAAGGTGAGTCACAATTAGTTCGTCGCCTTCCTCCCCAACAGCCAGCAGAAGTGGAAAATGTGTATGAAGGGCATGGAAATTCTAAACCGCTTCAGTTTCGTATTCGCTTAACACTGTTTTCAATCTTGTTAAGCCTGATTGCCATCCCAAGCCTATGGGCTCCATCTACCTTTGGATGGATATGCACGGCTTTATGGTTGTTTTTTGTTCCTAAAACCTATTTTTACTATCGCAAAGAATTGGATCGTAGTCGATGTGGGCCAATATCAATCAAAGTTGATCACCAAGATTTTAAACCAGGGCAAACTATTAAAACCAAATACAAAGTGTCACCTACGCAAGCAGTAAAGATAAAGAGGCTAGTTGCTCGTATTGAAGTTCTTGAGGTATTTTTTGTTTTTTCAACCGATGATGATAACAGTTCCTTTAATAGAAAAAGAATTGTCCGTCACGTGACACAGATTGAAGAAATTGAAGTTAAAAAGGAGTTCATACTTAGCCCCGGTAAAGATGATGAAAACACTGTACTGATTACACTACCAAAGAACCTGATGCACGCGGTTCGCACGGTAAATAATCAAATATTACCTCAGATAGCCATACATATAGAAACGGAACATTGTCGCGATATAAGTGCATCAGTTGCGCTGAATATTACGCCTTAATTAATCCAGTTTTTTGATTACTATAAACGGCGAAGGTGCTCGGTAACCTATCTCAAAACTTAATGTAATATTTTGCTAGTGATTAAATAGAAAGAACCAAACAGGATCACAAGCTGGTAATTACGACTGTTTACCCCTGATAGGTAGTGATGTACCTGTTGCTGTTCAGTTTGAAACCCTTCAGCCCTGATTTGGATCACCACGTTAGCAAGTAAAACTATTAGCCAATGCCTTATTCGTCGCCTCATAGCTATATTAAGTTCTCAGGCTAAAGCCCAAGCTACAAATCCACACGCGCCAGCAAGCTTGGCGCCTACAAAAGCTGATTTTAACACTAATATTAAATTCATTAGCCGATTAATCCACATCTACAAATTCAGTAATTACTTTTAAATATTTAATCCTCCCACCTTGCATTTACCTAAAAAGTGAACTTAATTAAAAAGTAATGGAACTTCATCAAAAGGAATTTGCAATGACTAAACTCATCATTATTGCTTGGTTACTTTTTTGTTCGCACGCTTACGCGACAAATATTTTTCAGCTTAACTCTGAAGCTAAAAATGTAGATTTAACTTCTATTCAACCAAACCACCCACAATGGAATGCCAGCTCAATTTATGTAGCCGGCGATGTTGTGACTCACAACAACAGCTTATTTATTGCCGCTTTTTGGGTTAAAGGCATTGAACCGATAGAAAACCAACCCCATTGGGATGGTTGGATTTGGCTGCAAAATACTGTGATAGAAAAATGGCAAGCAAACAAAGTGTATCAAGGTGGCAACCTTGTAAAACACGGAGCCGACTACTACCTTGCCCGCTACTGGAATGAGAATAACGAACCCGCCCCCCACAGTAGTTGGCAAAAAATTAAAGATTTATTTTACCAAACCCCAGATTTACCACCTGAACACCCTGACGACTATAAAACGCTGGACGGTGTTGATCAAAATGACAACGGTATCCGCGACGATTATGAGCGCTATGTGTATGAAAAGTTTGATTCTCCACAGCTCATCACCTTTAGTTTAGGTGCCGCTTCAACATTACAACTGGTTATTGATATAGAGCAGGGCCGTATACCAAATTTAGATACTGAGATCGGTAAGCAGATTATTTTGGATATGCTCAACATAAGCTACTGTGTTCAATATTTACAAAATTCACACCCACACTTTAGAGAACCTGAAGTTTTATACTTTAATACGATAGATAGAGCTTACGCTAACCGAAAAAGCCAAAATAAAATTAGTGACTATATTGCTTGGGATGACGGTTTTCATCGAAGTGCTGATCAAGACTGCAATATCCTTAAGAAGGACATAAAATGAAAGCTATATATATTTTACTCTTACTTATATTTCCAGTTTTGGCGAATGGTAATTATCAAGCACAAGATCGGTATTGCTCTAGAAATATTGATAATGTGCGCATTTTCTATGTAAATGGGATGTGGACTAATATCAAGCAATATAGGGCAAACTTAAATAGATTAGGTAACTTTCAAAATTCTCACCTACCTGAATTTAAAAAAGGAGCATTTCCTACAGGGAGATAATAAAAGTGAAGCTATATTTATGCAAATATATGAAGTCGCACAGCAAAATTATAGTGACTTGCCCGTATTTTCACCTGAGTATCGTATAATAACTGCAATAATTGGAGGCACTGTTAGCTCACTATCAGATATAGATATCGCTCAAATTGAGTCTGTTTTACAGGATGTATTTACTGAAGTAAATTACTCTATTATTGACGAGACAGACTATAAAAATGCATTTCAAAGACTTCAATTTCAGATGCATTCTTGCAACCGTATTATTCTTATTGGTCACTCGCAAGGTAACTTTTACACCAATGCTCTTTTTGAGGAAACCATATCTACTTATCAATATAGCGACGGGTATCTTGCTTCCGATTATCCACTGGTTAGCCTAGCCGCAATAGCAACACCAACAAGTTCAATAGGAGGAAGTTTGGGGGAGGAATATAAAGAGATCATTTCACACCTTACACTTGACGAAGACTGGGTCATACGAGCCGTAAGGATTTTATTTGGTAGTTTACCTTCAAACTATTCTGCTGAGTCTTTATTTGACTCAACTGGTCATGGGTTAATTGCTGCATACCTAAGAAATAATGCAGTTGCAAATGCAATAAGTGCTAAAATTGAAGCTTCTATTTTAAACCAAACTCCTTTCCCCTTATTTGAACAACACCCTGTAAATTCAGATGCTTTTTCACACATCGGCTATTCAACGATTAATAAAATTCTTGATCTCAAATTTGAATCAGGAAGTGTTTATCGTTATTACAATATACCTATTTTAGTATGGGATGAGTTGTATTACTCAACATCAATGGGGAAGGTTTTTAATGATAATATTCGAGGCCAATACCCTTTTGATAAGTTAGATATTGAAAGTATGACTTATCTAAAAATGACGTCACTTGAACCAGTTGCAAAAGTTGAAAAATAACTAAACATTGGACTAGAAATAAAAAAAGGTGAGCCACTTCAGCTCACCCTTTTTAATAATTATTGTTTGGGAATAGAGATTGGATTCCCAATCTATAATTTCATTCCCAAACTATAATGACTTTTATCAATAAAATTATTAGTCTCTGTATGTCTCTACCGCTGGGCATGAACACACTAGGTTACGGTCGCCGTATACGTCATCGATGCGCGTTACTGTAGGCCAGAATTTGTTTTTAGCCACTGCTGGTACTGGGAATGCAGCGTAGAAGCGGTCGTACGCGCGGTCCCATTCGTTACCAAGTACGTCGCCTTGTGTATGCGGTGCAAACACAAGCGGGTTGTTTTCGATAGACCATTCGCCAGAGATCACTTTGTCGATTTCGCCTTTGATTGACACCATCGCTTCGATGAAACGGTCGATCTCAACTTTAGACTCAGACTCAGTAGGCTCAATCATCAAGGTGCCCGCTACTGGGAACGACATAGTTGGTGAATGGAAGCCGTAATCTTGTAAGCGCTTAGCAACATCCATTTCAGTGATGCCCGAAAGCTCTTTAAGTGGGCGTAAGTCAACAATACATTCGTGAGCAACACGGTTGTTGCGACCACGGTATAAAATTGGGAAGTGCTGGCTTAACTCGTGAGTTAAGTAGTTAGCATTCACAATCGCCATTTCAGTGGCTTGTTTAAGGCCTTCGCTACCCATCATGGTGATGTAAGCCCATGAGATAGGTAAAATAGCTGCTGAGCCGTATGGCGCTGCTGATACTGCTCCGTTGCCGATACTCGTACCAGGTACGTTAATTACGCTGTGGTTAGGCATAAATGGCGCTAGGTGTGATTTAACACCGATTGGGCCAACACCTGGGCCACCGCCGCCATGTGGGATACAGAACGTTTTATGCAAGTTTAAGTGCGATACGTCTGAACCGATAAAGCCTGGGCTTGTTACACCTACTTGTGCATTCATGTTCGCGCCGTCCATGTAAACTTGGCCGCCGTGTTGATGAATGATGTCACAAATTTCACGAATTGTTTCTTCGTATACACCGTGTGTAGACGGGTATGTGATCATGATACACGATAGGTTTTCTGCGACTTCTTCAGCTTTCGCTTTAAGGTCTGCCATATCTACGTTACCGTTTTTGTCACAATCAACAACTACAATTTTCATGCTTGCCATTTGTGCAGAAGCTGGGTTAGTACCGTGCGCTGAACTTGGGATCAAACAAATATTACGGTGTGCATCGCCACGTGACTCGTGGTATTTGCGAATCGCGATTAAGCCTGCGTATTCACCTTGTGCACCAGAGTTTGGCTGTAATGAAACGGCATCGTAACCGGTGATGTTAACTAACCAATCATGTAGTTCGCCCATCATGATTTGGTAACCTTCTGCTTGGTCTAGCGGGCAGAATGGGTGAAGATTAGCAAACTCAGGCCAAGTAATTGGGATCATCTCAGCGGTCGCGTTTAGTTTCATAGTACATGAACCTAACGAGATCATTGAGTGATTAAGTGCTAAATCTTTGTTTTCAAGACGTTTGATATAACGCAGCATTTCAGTTTCGCTGTGATACGAATTGAAGTTAGGGTGCGTTAAGATTTCATCATCGCGTTCAAGGTTTGCAGGGATTGAATCGCTACCGTTTGCTTCGATGTCTGCTGCGATTGCATCAACACTTAAGCCGTGGTCTTCGCCAAGAATGATATCGAACAACTGTGCTACGTCTGCGCGCGTTGTGGTCTCAGACACTGAGATTGAGTATTCGCCATCATGGTTAGTAGCAAAGTTTACGCCGTTTGCTACAGCACGCGCTGTTACATCGTCTTTGTTATCGCTAACAACTGTTAGGGTATCAAACCAGGTGCTGTGCTTAAGGTTTACACCTTTAGCTTTAAGGCCTGCGGCTAAAATATCAGCAAAACGATGAATACGCTGTGCAATAGTTTTTAAGCCTTGTGGGCCATGGTACACCGCATAAAACGCAGCCATGTTAGCGAGTAATACTTGCGCTGTACAAATGTTTGAGTTGGCTTTGTCGCGGCGAATGTGTTGCTCGCGGGTTTGCATTGCCATACGTAGTGCATCGTTACCTAAACGGTCTTTAGACACACCAATGATACGACCTGGTAATGAACGTTTGTATGCATCACGTGTTGCGAAAAATGCAGCGTGTGGACCGCCGTAACCCATTGGTACACCAAAACGCTGGGCAGAACCAAGTACTACGTCTGCGCCAAGTTTACCTGGTGCTTTTAATAATAATAAGCTCATGATGTCAGCAGCAACACAGGCAATCGCTTTTTTGCTTTGTACGCCAGCGATTAAATCTGTGATATCGACTACTTCACCTGATGTTGACGGGTATTGGAATAACGCACCAAAAATTTCGTGATTTACAGCATCAGCAGCAGGACCTACCACAACTTCAAAACCAAACTGCTCGGCGCGTGTTGTCACTACGTCGATAGTTTGGGTATGTACGTCATCAGCGATGAAGAAGATGTTGGCTTTTTTAGCTTTAGATACGCGCTTTGCAAGGCCCATGGCCTCGGCAGCCGCAGTTGATTCATCAAGTAATGATGCACTTGCTAAATCAAGACCGGTAAGGTCTAAGGTCATAGTTTGGAAATTAAGTAATGACTCTAAACGCCCTTGAGCAATCTCTGGTTGGTATGGAGTGTACGCTGTGTACCAGCCTGGGTTCTCAAGTACGTTACGTAATATTACGTGTGGTACGTGAGTTGGGTGGTAGCCTTGACCGATGTAAGATTTGAATACTTTATTTTTGCTTGCTACTGATTTTAAGTAGCTTAGTGTTTCAACTTCAGTGCGGCTTTCACCCACTGTTAGGCCTTGCTCTAAGCGGATGCTTGCAGGTACAGTTTGACCGATCAGCTCTTCAACACTCGATACTCCAAGAGCACTTAGCATATCGCTTACTTGTGCTGGGCTTGGCCCAATATGACGGCGAATAAAATCTTGCGTTTGCTCTAATTGTTCAAGAGATTTGGCGTTTGACATTTGTCCAGATTCCTATGATCCAAAAAATAAATGGTTATTACTAATGGGTGACCAGTAATAACTTAAAAGCTTTTGATTTAATAACTTACAGTGTATGGAAAAGTAAGCAGTAAAATCATAAAAGCCCCAATTATGTTAGGTATAATGGGGCTTTTAGTACGGCGATAAACTAATTATTAGTCTTCGTCGATCGAATGCGCATAGCCTTCAGCGTCAAGCAGGTTTTCAAGCTCAGACTCATCAGATGCTTTAATGCGGAATAACCAACCATCGCCGTAAGCGTCGTTGTTTACTGTTTCAGGTGCATCTTCAAGATCTTCGTTGATTGCAACGATTTCGCCACCGATTGGTGCGTATATATCTGATGCCGCTTTTACTGATTCTGCTACTGCACAATCTTCGCCTGCAAGTACTTCGTCACCAACTTCTGGTAATTCAACAAATACCATGTCGCCAAGTAGTTCTTGTGCGTGCTCAGAGATACCTACAGTGAAAGTACCGTCACCTTCGTTGCGAACCCACTCGTGTGAAGAGGCATACTTTAACTCGCTAGGGATATTGCTCATTTTATTCTTCCTTTGGTTTATATTGGGTGATAACACCAAATCTTTTAATTGATACTTTAAAGTACAGACTTACCGTTACGTACAAAGCTTGGTTTAACTACTTTTACGTTAACTAATTTTTTACGCATTTCTACTTGAGCAGTTTCGCCAGTTGAACGTGGTACACGTGCAAGGGCAACACTAAAACCAAGTGTAGGTGAGAAAGTACCAGAGGTAATGACCCCTTCGCCACCATCAACAATTACTTTAGAACCACTACGCAATACGCCTTTTTCTTCCAGCACTAGGCCAACAAGTTTATCAGTGCTTTTGTCAGCGCGTTGCTGTACTAGTACGTCACGACCGATAAAGTCACGATCTTCAGGTTCCCATGCAATGGTCCACGCCATGTTAGCAGCAAGTGGTGATACGCTCTCGTCCATATCTAGGCCGTAAAGGTTCATACCCGCTTCTAAACGTAGTGTGTCACGTGCACCAAGGCCCGCAGGCGCAACACCAGCATCTAGCAGTTGTTGCCAAAGATCCGCAGCTTGCTCGTTCGGTACAACAATTTCGTAACCGTCTTCGCCAGTATAGCCTGTTGTAGCAATAAATAAATCACCAGTTTGCACACCAAAAAACGGCTTCATATCTGCAACAGCTGCTTGTTGATCAGCCGTTAAGATAGTGGCAGTTTTTGCTTTAGCATTAGGGCCTTGTACTGCAATCATGGCAAACTCTGGGCGCTCTGTTACTGCAACGGCAAAATCAGCTGAAACTTTAGCCATGTGCGCTAAATCTTTTTCACGAGTTGCAGAATTAACCACTAAGCGATAATCAGTATTTGAGAAGAAGTAAATGATAAGGTCGTCAATTACGCCACCTTGCTCATTCAGCATGCCAGTGTAAAGCGCTTTACCAGGAACGGTTAATTTAGCAACATCGTTAGCGACTAGTTTACGAAGGAATGCTTGTGCTTGCTCGCCTTTGACATCAACAATAGTCATGTGTGAAACGTCAAACATGCCTGCATCGGTGCGCACTGCGTTGTGCTCTTCGATTTGCGAACCATAGTTGATTGGCATTT
Source organism: Pseudoalteromonas sp. SG43-7 (assembly GCF_014164295.1). Taxonomy (NCBI): domain Bacteria; kingdom Pseudomonadati; phylum Pseudomonadota; class Gammaproteobacteria; order Alteromonadales; family Pseudoalteromonadaceae; genus Pseudoalteromonas; species Pseudoalteromonas sp. SG43-7. The sequence continues at coordinate 21,615 of NZ_JACJEY010000053.1, read as the reverse complement.
CCCAGCCATGAAAATCAACCATTTTTGCTTTTGATTCTAGGTGCTTTGCATGTAAAACTGTTTTAGAAGTCATAATATTCCTTCACTTTATAATTAACCCAAGATTGGGCGTGGCCTCAATTTAATGAGGGGGAATAACATGGGCGGCGATTATACATAAGTTGTAATGCACCTAACACCCAAATTGCGATTTGTTCTAACAAATAAATTACAAAAGCTGGCAACTAAAAAATACGCTAGCCAGCTTATCAATTTATGTTTAAGCAACGTCTGGTAGTGACATATCAAAACCGCGTTGCTGTAAATATGTTTGCCATTTAGTCAGCTCAGGCGCTTTGGCCACCAGCTGAAAATACTGTATTGATTGTTTATCAATAGCGGTAATAAATACCTCACCACTTTGCGCACCGTAGCAGCTGTTGGCGTCTGACAAGCGCAGTCCAGGGGTGAGTTTAAATGCTTCGACTAACGCGTCAAATGCCTGCTCACCAGATAAAGTTAAGGTCGCTAAATCAGTGCGGGTAACAAACTCAATATCGTAGCGCAGTTGCTGTTCACTGATCAGTGCTTGTAATTGAGCCGCTGCATCTGTGTGCAACACAAATCTAAACGCTGTTGCACTAAAGTAATATAACGCAAAGCTATAATTGCTGTTTAGGTCACCATCTAAGGTGCCTTTCACACCTAAACCACTGGCGGTTAGTTTGTTTAAATCTAACCCGAATATAGTGGTTAAAAACGGGATTGCTTCAGTGCCGCTAAAATCGATCACCACGGTGTTTGTATTGAGCTGCAGCATATTGCTATCAGCTGCTTCAATCTGGCTATGACGAGCAAACATTATCGGGCTAAAAGTCATTATCGACACCTATCAATCTTTAATGGCAAAAGTATATTGTGCAAGTCTAGCAACAACAAATTGTAATTATTAATCAATTGATAAATAATACTTATCAATCTACCCCCATAAATTGTAATTTTTAATATGAAAAATATCTCAACAGACAGCTTACGCACGTTAGTTACTGTGGTTGAAGTAGCAGGTTTTGCTAAAGCAGGTGATTTACTTGGCTTATCGCAACCCGCTGTAAGTTTACAAATAAAGCGGTTAGAAGAAATGCTCGGGCATAAGCTATTTAAAAAACAAGGCCAGCGCCAAGTACTCAATCAATACGGTGAACTGCTGCTGCCGATGGCAAAGCAAATGCTGCTGCAAAACGACACCATTTTGCAATTATTTACTAAAGAGAATGTGACCGGTAAGGTGAGGTTGGGAATACCCAGCGAATTTGCCGCTCGGATCTTACCCGCTATTATCGGTGACTTTGTGGCACTTTACCCTGAAGTATCGTTAGAGGTTAAATCGCGTTTAAGTAAGCATTTATTGTCGGTTTCACGAGAAGACCAGTTTGATTTAGTACTGGCGTTAAATGAAGATTTAAACTCTGAAAAGTTCCCTGTTTTTATGCAAGACCAACTGGTCTGGGTTGGTGATTTATCAATAGCACAAAATGACGTTGTTACGCTTGTGACTGCACCGGAAGGTTGTATTTATCGACGCCGCGCCATCGAGGCATTGCAACTTGCAGGTATTAAGTACCGCATAAGTTATAGTAACGCTGATTTAACAGGCCTTACTGCGGCTTTAAAAGAAGGATTAGGGATCACCGTTTTAGCTAGAAGCACAGTGCCTAATGAACTTAACTATGAGTTAAACACCGCTATTTTACCGAGCCTAGGTAAAATAGGTATTAGCTTAACAAAGCATGCAGAACAAGCCGAGCATGCGGTAGATAAACTTGCCGAGTTTATTGCATTACGCTTGACTTAATAGCTAACAAAAAGCCGCCTTTAGTTACCTTTTGATAATTTAGATTATCGCAACGAATATAGTAATACAATATTAACAACAATATGTTTTCATATTTATATTCAAAAACTTACTTAACGATCGGAATTGTTACAAATAGGATTGATTCGTATTATTTTACATGTTTAAATTGCGCCAGTTAAAATTAGACACATACAGGATCTATAATGCCTCCTAAGCTTATTGTTTCAACACTTTCGATGGCTATTGCTTTATCATTAAGCGCTAATGCCGTTGCAAATGATGCAACAAATAAAAAAAAGAACTTTGAGCAAATTACCGTTATTGGCTCGCAAGCTGCTATTAACGATATTCCGGGCTCTGCTACATTTATCTCAGACGAACAATTACAAAAATTCGAATTTACCGATATTTCTCGTGTTTTAGCATCTGTACCAGGTGTTTATGTGCAAGAAGAAGATGGTTATGGCCTGCGCCCTAACATTGGTATGCGTGGCACAGGTACTGGCCGTAACGATAAAATATCAGTAATGGAAGATGGTGTTCTCGTAGCACCCGCACCTTACTCAGCGCCATCGGCTTACTACTTCCCTACTATGGGCCGTATGGAGTCGATTGAAGTATTAAAAGGCGCAGCCTCTGTTAAGTATGGTCCGCGTACAACCGGTGGTGTTTTAAACTTACTTTCGCGCAGCTTACCGACCGAAGGTTCAACGGGTTTAGTAAACGCCGAACTCGGTAGCGATGGTTTTTATAAGGGCCATGCTTACTTCGGTAAAGAAAAAAACAACGCAGCTGGCCTTATTGAAGTTTTCAGCTATGGTGCAGATGGCTTTAAAGAATTACCTGTAGGTAGCGACAACACAGGCTTTGAAAAAACAGATTTTTTACTTAAATTTGGTTATAAGTTTGGTGAAAACAACGCGCATAACCTAGAGATGAAAATTAAGTACTCTGATGAACAATCTGATGAAACTTACATGGGTTTAACAGAAGAAGATTATAAAGCGTCACCAAACCGTCGTTATGCCGCATCACAAAAAGACCAAATGAACACGCAACATAATGCATACCAATTAAACTATGCTTATCGTTTTGGTGATGGTTATGAGTTATTAGCGACAGCTTACCTCAATGATTTTCATCGTAATTGGTACAAAGCGAGCAAAGTAAGTGAAAGCTATTTAGCACAGTACAGTGAATTTGAAGCGGCACCAACAGCTGAAGGTATTGAAGGCATTGGTATTAAAGCAAATAACCGCGACTACCAAGCCAAAGGTGTGCAATCAGAGTTGCACATTCCTGCGGGCGATCACTATGTGACTGTTGGCGTGCGCTACCACGAAGACGAAATGGATCGTTTTCAGTGGGAAGACAAATACACACTTAATCAAGATTTAAGTATGACCTTAACGTCTCAGGGCGTTCCGGGTTCTGACAGCAATCGTGTAGATAGTGCAAAAGCAACAACGTTATTCATTCAAGACCAGTGGTCAATCGATGCATTAGTGATTAATGCAGGCCTTCGTTATGAAGACATCACAATTACCCGCGTAGAGTGGTCAAAGTCTGATCCTAAACGTGAAAATGGCTTAACTAAAGACGTTTCAAACGATACACAAATCTTAGTGCCATCACTGGGGGCAACTTACACCGTAAGCGACAGCCTAACGCTACTTGCAGGTATTCAGCAAGGTTACGCTCCTGCTGCACCAGGTAATGCAGACCAAGAAGAAGAGGAAAGCGTAAACATTGAGTTTGGTGGCCGTTATAACGTTGCTGGTTTTAATGGTGAAATCATTGCATTCTTCTCTGATTACAGCAATATGCATGGAAATTGTACTGCATCTGTAGGCTGTAGTGATGAAAACATTGGCGACCAATACAACTACGGCGAAGTAGAAGTATCGGGCTTTGAGTTCTCTGCAGGTCGTATTTTCGAAACTAATAGCGCAACATTCCCTGTACGCTTAACTTACACTTATACGGATTCACAGTTTAAAAATGATTTTGCATCAGATATCTGGGGCCAAGTAAATAAAGGCGATGCAATGCCTTACGTTCCAGAGAATCAAATCGCTCTTTCATTTGGTGCCGTGCTTTCAAGCTTTGCATTTGATACGCAAGTGCGTTATGTATCTGACGCACATGCTGATTTAAGTGCTGACGGCTTGAATGCAATCGACAGCCGTGTTGTGTGGGATTTAGCCGCTAAATATTTAATTGATGACAAGCAAAAAGTATATCTAACGGTTGATAACTTGTTTGATAACACTTACATCGCTAACCGCGCAAACGGTGGTATTCAACCAGGTAAACCACGCACAATCCAAATGGGTTACAGCTACGCGTTTTAAGTAAACGCTAAAGGTAAAGGCTAAAAATTATAAAAGCAGTGCTTGTTAAGTCAAAGTACTGCTTTTTTGTAGATCGTGATTTATCACGAAAGTAGTGCGTAAATTGAACTGATATAAAATCGCAAACCTCAGCACCTTTGGGCTAAAACCCAGCTAACAGGTAGACACCGAGCTTATCTGGATTATTTTATCAAATTTAAGGCATAAAAAAGCGCGGTATAAAATCACACTACTCATCACTTAGCTAGCCTAACATCTATCTCACTAACTCTGCTACTTCCCTATCGCTTGCTTGGCAAACAGGTGCTTAATTGGGCCTAAGTTATCAACCAAGCTTAAACCCACACCACGTACCAGTTTTTTAAGTGGGTTAGCGCCTGCAAATAATTCTTTTAAGCCTTGCATCATGGCAATATGCTTTTGTGCATCAAGCTTGCGGGTACGCTCGTAATCACGCAATAGTCGATTACTGGCAAACTCTTTATTGTCAGCAGTTAAAAGCTCAATAAGGTAAGCGGCATCTTTAAGGCCTAAGTTCATACCAAGTCCTGCTAACGGATGAATGGTATGTGCGGCATCGCCCATTAATACCACTTTACCTGTCACCCATTGCTGCGCGTAACGCATTTTCAAAGGGAACGCTGTGCGCGCACTTTGTACCTCACATAAACCGCATTGGCCATCAAGGGCTGCCATAACTGCTTTATTAAAATCGCTATCATCCATGGCTAGTAACGTTTGGCAATGCGCAGGACTGGTTGACCATACAATTGAGTGCGTATTGGCATCTGGCAGCGGTAAAAACGCCAGTGGTCCAGTAGGTAAAAATACTTGGCGCGCAGTATTATTATGTGGCTCAGTGGTTCTTACCGTCGCAACGATGGCGTTATGATCATAATCTTTAAACGTAATGGGCAAATTAAACTGTTTCCGAATCGCTGAATTTGCGCCATCGGCTGCCACTAATAACTTGGCTATAACTGGCTCACCAGAGTCTAAGGTTATAAAGACGTCATTGTCACTTTGGTGTATTTGTTGATAGCGTGTATCAAACATAAGCGTTGCTTGGCTGTATTGTTCTAATTCATTGATCAGTGCATAACGAATGATGTCGTTTTCAACAATATGACCTAAATGAGGAAGGTCCAGTTCATCGCTGTTAAAAGCAATTTTGCCAAAGCTATCTTGGTCGCGCACATCCATATGGGTATAGGCGCGTGCTCTTTGAGCAATGATCTCAGGCCACACTTGCAAAGATTCAAACAAGTGTTGGCTGGCAAGGCTCAGTGCACTTACGCGCAAAGCGTATTCATCGCCTGGCAATACTTGTTTTGCTGCCGCATCAATTACTACTACACTGATATTGGCTTTAACAAGCCCCAGCGCGAGGGTTAAGCCAACACAGCCGCCCCCCACAACACATACTTGTGTCTGTTTCATAGTCGTTTACCTTGTTTAACCTGACCCATTAATTGCTTAGCTAAAGGTGTTTTTAAAGAAGAACACAAATCCATGGCGAATAGACCACAGCTGCGACCAAATGCGAGTATTCGTGATGAGTTTGAAAATAACCGCACTAAAGAATCTGTTAACGTCATTACAGTGGTTATATCTTGGTTACGTTGTTTGGCATATTCACGGGTAAATAGGTAACTGCCAATTGCCAATTCGCTCTTTACTAATTCACATAGAAGTTGCACATCGCGCAGGCCTAAATTAAAGCCCTGCCCTGCAATAGGATGAATCGCATGCCCTGCATTGCCAATTAGTACCGTACGGTGAGCACTTAATGACTCAGCACGGCCATACACCAGTGGATAGTTTGCACGCATGCCGACTTTAGTAAATTGCCCGCCACGATAACCAAATGCAGTTTGCAAAGCACTTACAAAAGCGCTGTCGTCAAGCTGCATATGCGCGTCAATATCGGCTTTATCCATACACCATACTAACGAGTAACGGTTATTACTCATCGGGAGTAATGCCATTGGTCCATGCTCAGTAAAGCGCTCAAAAGCATGGTTATGATGACCACCTGCCACTTCAATATTGGCAATGATCGCCCCTTGTGAATAAGGCTCAGGAGTAAAATTGATCTTTGCCAGCTGGCGAGTAGCCGATTGCGCACCGTCGGCAATCACCACTAATTGGCCATTAAGTTGAGCACCAGACTGCAAAGTAATACTTGCAAAATCATGCTGATAGGTAATATCTGCAACACTGTCAGGGCAATACATGACCACTTGGGTAGCTGCAAGTTGTTGATGTAAAGCACGACCAAACGGATTTACCTCAACAACATAACCTAGAGCTGACTGCGAAAATTGCGCACAATCGATCTGCGTTTTACCAAAGTGACCGCGATCCGACACGGTCACTTTTTTAATTGCCGCAGCAAATGAGGCATCAATATCAAAGGCATTAATGGTCTGTAAAAATTGCACCGATTGTTGTGCTAAGGCGATACTTCGGTCGTCAAAACTAGGATGGTGTTCAGTGCTTGGTTGATTTGCTTCAACCACCGCAATCGTTAATTGCGGCGCATGTTTCGCAAGACTCAGCGCACAACTGGCACCCGCTAAGCCACCACCGATAATAACAACATCAAACTGCTCTGCCACGTTATGCTCCTAGCGGTTAATTGCTTGCTTTTGCATTAACGCTTCAATCTCGCTGATACTTTTTGGCACACTCAAAGTAAGATTTTCGTGGCCTTGCTCGGTCACTAACAGGTTATCTTCAATACGAATACCAATGCCCTTATATTGCTCAGGTGCTTGCGCATCTAGGCTAACATACAAGCCAGGTTCAATAGTGAGTACCATACCAGCTTCAAATGGGCGTTCTTTTTCGTCTTTTTTATAGTCGCCTACATCATGCACATCAAGGCCAAGCCAATGACCAAGGCCGTGCATATAAAATGCTTTACATGCTTGGTTATCAAGTAACTCTTGTAACTCACCTTGCAAAATACCTAAATCAACTAAGCCTTGGGTGAGCACTGTCATCGCTAATTTATTAGCCTTTGATAAGCTACCACCGGGCTTTACTTCAGTAAACGCTGCTGCTTGCGCCGCTAGAACAATGTTATAAAGCTCAGCTTGAGGTTGACTAAATTGCCCATTAATAGGGAAAGTACGCGTAATATCTGCCGCGTAACCTTGCAGTTCAGCGCCAGAATCAATCAGCACTAAATCACCGTCGGTCAGCACATCACTGTTAGCAGTGTAATGCAATATATTGGCGTTATCGCCACCGCCGACAATGGTGCCATAGGCGGGATGACGCGCACCATGCATAGCGTAATGATGATGAAGCTCGGCTTCTAGCTGATATTCGGTAGCGCCTGGCTTTGCAAACTGCATAGCACGAATATGTCCTTGGGCACTTATTTCACACGCTTGGCGCATAATATTCACCTCAGCAGGTGATTTAAATAAACGCATTTCGTGCACTAAACCACGAATATCTTTAATCGTATGTGGCGCTTTATAACCTTTTTTAGGCGCGCCACGCAGCGTCTTTAATAACGCCCACACTTTATCGTCAAACTGTGGATAAGTACCTTGTGCATAAAATAAAATCTGCTGACCGTTCACCAAATTCAATAATTGTTCAGTTAGTTCACTCAGTGCACATGTTTGGTCGAATAAATAATCTTTTTTAGCTTTTTCAAAACCAATACGACGACCATGCCAAATTTCCGCCAGCTTATCTTTGTTCAAACAAAACAGCGTACTCGGTGTATCGCTGCTTGGGCAAAGCACTAACACTGCATCGGGTTCATTAAAGCCAGTTAGGTAGAAGAAGTCGCTATCTTGGCGAAACGCATATTCAGTATCACGGCTGCGGGTTACTTCACTTGCCGCTGGAATGATAGCCACACTGTTTGGTTCCATCATGGCAAGTAAACGATCTCTGCGTGCTTTAAACTCTGCTTTTTCTATTTTAACTGTTGGCATTATAAACCCTGTTTATACTGTTAATTTTAACTTAGTGAAGTGTTTTTTTAGTGCTTTTTGGCGCTTGCTCTTGACCAAGTTCAGCAAAACACAACAGCGCAGAAACTCGCACATATTCAATTACTTCGTGCAATGCTTGGCTGTCTTCTTCGGTTTCATCAAACATGGTATCTAAACGCGTAATTTCACTAAAATCACTGATCACTTCTTTTACATCAGCTGATAACTTGCCATAGTCTTTTTGTTTTAAGCCAAAACCAAGCATAAATCCAGCGACCCATGACACTAAACCATTCGCTTGATCTACTAAGGTTTCGTCATCACTTGGTAAAAATAAATCAAATTGAAACTCTTCGTTGTTAAAACTTTCTACAACTTGCTTATAAATAATGGCAAAAAATTCTTTCAGATCATGGCTAAATGCTTGGCCATCATTAAACACATCGCTTAATAAGCCTAAGTATTCTTTGGCTTCAATACTCAAGCCGCAGGCTAATAATCCACTGATCACGCCGTGTGCTTCTGAAGGAGTGACAAATATTTCGTTTTTTTCCAATAGTAATTGGGCTTGTTGGTAATCTGGTAATTCGTTCATGCTGAGATCTTCGCTTGGCTAATTAAGTCAATGCTACCACTCGATAAATAGCAACTCCAATGAAAAGTATGATTGAGGTCAAAAAGCAATCCGAAAAGTAAATAGCCAGTTACCAGTGCTGGAAAATTACCCGAACAGTATAATTATTTTGAATTTGGGGTGTAAGGATTGGCTTATGTCTTATATACTGAATTTGTTCCCTAGGGTGTTGGAGCTTGGTTAAGTCCCTGAGCCGATAAATTTTATGTTAGGGTTTCTGTTCGTCTGCTATTGTGCAAGCTCGGCATGTACCGAGAAGCCTACGGCAAACCGCAGATTCCCGCCCTGAGACCTTATGGTTTCAGGACTGACACCGAGTGCCGCATACTTGGGGAACACCTTTCTTACCTTCCTTTATACTATCTGCTGTTGTGCTTTAAACCATTGATAATAATATGAGCCAAATGTATTTAATAGCGTCGCAAATGCAATTAAGCTCGTACCCAGAATTTGCATCAAACTCATTACGGTACTAAAAAATAAAAACTGGAATAACACCGCAAAGATTAAGTTAGTATAAATTAAAGGCGCCAGCTGTGAGTTTGAATCAACTAATCTATATGCTTTGGAACGAAAAAACTGAGTTGCAGCAGTTGAAAGTCCTAAAAACAATAATAACAATAAGATCCCCTGCTCGAAATTGACTATCATTATTATACTTTGTTGATACTCAACTTGGCTGGTAAAAATAACCATCACAGGTAAAACAAACAATGCTGCAATTGCAAAACAGCACCCGTTTATTACCAAGATAGGTAAATTTATTTTACTGGCTCTAAATAAAGCAACTTGCGAGCAACCATTAAAAAAACCAGCCGCTAAACCTATTAATAATTCCCAGCGCCACGTTATCCCTTGTACGGTTAAGTTTTGCATCACCACGCCAATGCCCATTAATATTAAGGTAGGTAAAACCATTCGACTGATTTTGGTTTTATAAAAATAGCGCTCAAGTAGCGGAATAAATAACGGCCCAGTACTAAATAATACCACGGCCTCAATTAACGTTAAGCGACTTAAGGCCAACATAAAACAACCTTGGCAACTGGCAATAAAAATGGCACGTAAGATAAATGCCCCCCAAGCTGCTTGATTTGGCATCACCCAGCGGCTGCATGCAGCAATAAACAACATAACTAACGCAGGAAGTAATAAACGCAACATCACTAATATTGCATCACTAAAATACTCAGTTAAAAGCTTTGAAAATAAACTATTCAACGCTAAAGTAAATGTGGATAACAGCATAAACATACTGGGTCGTAATAAAGCAGCCATAACAACTCCTTTCTCAACGAGAAACACATTTCACATTGAGAATGATAAGCTTAACATTAATCTGAGGCGCTAAATTAGCGTAAATAGGTAGAATGAAAAAGCGAGTAATTATGCACAAACCTGTAAGTAAAACTTAACAAAGAGAAACTATGGCTAACTCTATTCCTTTAAAATCGCTTCATAGTTTTATTGCAGTCGCAGAAACTGGAAGTATGATCCTCGCTGCTGAGCAATTAAATATTAGTCATTCTGCAATAAGCCAAGCAATTAAGTCTCTTGAATCGCAACTAAACACTCAATTATTTACTCGTATCGGCCGACGCGTTGAGCTAAATAGCACGGGTAAACGCTATTACCTGCGAGTACAGCCAGCTCTAAATGAGATTATAGCTGCAAGTTTTGAGATCTCTGCGAGTCAGCTCTGCGCGCACTTAACTTTAAATATGGTGAACTCGATGGCATTGCATTGGTGGATCCCACGAGTAGCGGAACTACAAGCTTACGCGCCAGAGTTAGATGTGCGTTTATCTAATTTAGTCGGAGAGTTTAACTTAGAGCAACATGGCGTGGATGTCGCTTTGGTGCATGGTAAACAACAAGATTGGGCGCAATATCACTGCGAAAAACTGGCTGATGATGAGCTTATTTTAGTATGTAGTCCTGAATTAATAAAAACCTTGCCCACAGATTGCCAAACTGGCAAAGAGCTACTTACTCGTTTCCCGGCTATTTTTGCCATAAACCCACGCCGCGATAACGATTGGCACGTATGGTGTAACGCCCATCAATTAGCAATACCGAAACAACATAAAAATCTCACTTTTAATATTTCAGTACAAGCAACGCAAGCGGCAATGCGCCAATTAGGTGTTTTGGTCACCCATAAACAATTTGTAAAAGATGATATTCAACAGGGCATGCTGGTGCAAATAGGTGAGCCGGTATTAAACCCACATCAACAGTTTTATTTTGCTACCAGCCATAGCAAGCGTGAACAAGCCACTATATTGATATTAAAAAAATGGTTAAAATCGCAGTTTTCTAATCAATAAAAGTTTATCAGCCTACGGCTTACTAAAAGTTAATTTTTAACTTTTAGTGCACCTAATACAATACAGACAACACCACCGACCATTCCAGCCCATGCCTCGATGGGTGTATCACCACTAAAAGTTCGCGTAATTTGCGCACTTGCAGAGTCATAAACGTCATAACCCCAAAAAGCCAGTGCAGCTCCAATACAGATCAGCACAATACCAATTACTTTATTCATTTTAATTCCTATTAAAGCTAACAGAGGTAATCTCTAAAAATACGCTAAGATATTGATTTAAGCAAAAACTAAAAATAACCTTCACACCGCTATTTAAAAATTACTCATGGTATTTACGGATCACCGCAATCTTACCGTTTTCAATTTCTAGAACATCCATCAACGTTTGGGTGTATTCAATCAGTTGCTTGTTTTGCGGGTGCACACCTTTCGCGTGTTGCGTGTAACGAATCGCAATAGCGGTATTATTAAATATGAAAGTATCAAGTAACTTTGCTTCATATTCAGTGTGGGCACCTAGATAAAAAGTCATACCTTTGCGCATCATGGCCTTACCGTCAGGTGAACGAGAATCATCGCTTTGATAAGGTAGGTGTTGATTAGCAACATCATCAGTGAGTAACGCTAAAAAAGCTTCGAGTTCTTTACTGCTAGCTTTAGGCGCCTGAGTTGCCGTCATGGTGGAAAAATATTGCTGGGCGAGTCCTTCTAGTTCGTTATTTTCGTCTTTTGCATGTAAGTTAAAAGTTGCGATAACAGCTAACAATAAAAAAGTAACGTATTTCATTATGCTCTCTTGCATTGTGTTTAATTATCACTCTATCAAAACAGCAACAAACTAAAATGTATAGTCTTTTTATAATAAATCACGCTTCGCCGGATGGTTTTATAAAATACTCTTATAAAATATCATCTAAAAGGCTGGCTTGTTCTGGACAATCTCAGTAAGCATGTAGCGAATCTTCTACAACTTAAGACCCATACCTTTTTAATTAAATTATTTTAATGTTCACCGGCACTTTCAATGCATAATAAAATTAACACACTCAATAACTTATTTAAATAAAAAGTCATTAGACTAACAACCAGCCTATAATTTACTTTAAAATAAATATAAAACTTAATGACCATTTAATATAAAAAAGTGATTGATTTAGGGAGAGGATAAATAATAGGGGTATTACGACTGCTAAGCAGCCGTAATAGAAATGCGTTGAAATAGATAGTAACGAGTTATAGGTGTGAAGAACTACCAGCTGATTCATTGAATGATAAACCTGATACAATGCCTTTAGCATTAAAACGGATTGTTACATTCTTTGTCTCATTTTGAGAACCACCGACATGGCCTGCGTATGGAATAAAGCCTACACCACCGCCTTGACCTTCGCTGTAGCTGTATGTCCATACAACTTCGTCATTACCTATATCATTAACGCCCATAGGGTCGCCAATCGCTTCTTTGACTTGCTCTTGAGTTGTTTCGCCTTTTTTGAAGCCTTTTACAACTTCCATATCAAAATCACGGCCTTGTGAGGTGCTATTACATGCGGCCAAAACAAACGCCATTGCAATTGTTAATAATATCTTTTTCATGTCATTCCTTAATAATTATCTTTTAAATTCCATTTCAACGCGATTAAGCGCGTTAATTATGAACAAAAAAAATAAAATATCAACCCCAAATGGAAACATATTAAAGATAAAAAATTAATCAGTAAAAATGTATAATAAAATAAAAAACAAATACTATAATTATAAATATTTCAATCCCACTTATGATTAGATATTACTTCCCAACCCACTATAGCAACCATTTTATACCATGATTTCATTTGGATAACTTACTCACTAGTAGAGCACAACAATCCACAACTAAAGTAAATTAATGCAACATCAGCAACAATAAATGTCATTATCATTATTTTATTTTTGTAAACTCCAATTTTTAATAATTATTTTATATTTTTTATTTCGTTAAAAAATACAGCTGTAGTAATAATAGGTTAATTCACTGGATAAAATAACCAATCACTTGCCATTGCTCAGCAGATTTTTTTAATGTCACGGTTTCAATCGACTGTGCTTTATTTTCAAAATCAGTTTGAAACTCTAAAATCACATAATCACCGTCAGGCAGTTGCGGTATTGAGGTTAACACTTGACGACTGATACCTTCGCGAGATGTAACAGCACCTAGCGGCGTACGAACTTGCTCTAACTTAGATACCCAAAGCGCTTGCGGTACATTTTTTTGAAAAAACGCCCCAGCCTGCTGCCAACTGTTTGCGTATTTACCACTATCAACAACTTCTAACCAGCTAGTCGCAGGGCCGATTTCTGTTGATACATCAACAACCCTTAGCGTCTGAGCCCACGTTAATGTGCTTATAAATAAACATAAAACAACAATTATATTTTTCATGGTGAGTCCTTTTTTTTATCAAGTTATTTTGCCTCATGCACAAAATCACTGTTCAACTTTGCCATAAATGATTTTCAAAAAACAATCTGCACTGTCGAAGCATCGCTCACTATGTTCTGCTTAAAGCTGGCTTTTATTACAATATGTTGCCTTTTCAAAGTCACTGACATTCATTGCAATATTGTCGATATGTGGGAACATCTGAGTAAGTTTAGTCACTATCGCTTTTGATAATTCAGCTTTTTGCTCAGTCGTTCGCCCCTCCATTATATATCCAAAAACATGAATAAATTCGTGTTGTTTATTACCCACTAAATAACGATTATACGGGTTTACCCTGACTTTAATTTCATGCTCAGCAAACAAACCCAATGCGTTTGCGGTGTGATGAATTTGTTCATTAATGTTATCTTCATCATGATGAGTCAAGATACTCTGCGAGCAATCTATAATAAAGTGTGGCATTAAATAACTCCTTGTTTATGCAGTCAATAAGTATTTAATTTACCTTTTTTTTAAACTATAAAACACTGCTTAATAGTCAATTTTACTCTTGCTAACTTTGTCCTTGCTAACTCATTCACATCTTACTTTTAACTTTACTCGTAGCCACACTGGTGGCGGGGTTATCAGGCCAAAAGTGTTTTGGATAACGACCTTTCATTTCTTTTTGCACCTCCCGATAGCTGGTTTGCCAAAAGCCAGCAAGATCTTGTGTTAGTTGTAAAGGTCGTCTTGCTGGTGAGAGTAGTTCCATTAATAAGGGTAACTTGCCTTGCGCTAATATTGGCGTACTGGTCATGCCGTACACTTCTTGCATACGAACACTGAGTTTTGCAGGGCCGTCGAGTTGATATTCAATACGAATATTTGAGCCACTTGGAACTGACACTCTCAGCGGGAATAAATCATTTAATGCATTTTGCTGTTGCCAATTAAAACAACTTTGCAAGGCATTAAAGTAGTTAAACTTTTTCAATTGTTCGAGGGTTTTTATATCTTCCAGAAAAGCACCTAACCAAAGCTGTGCGTCATCGATTAAGCTTTGTTTAGTGACGACAGGAAATTGCTCCGGCACTAAATTACTGGCTAAACACATACGAGTAAGTAACTGCTCACTGTCGCTTTGTTCATTAAATAATTCAAAGCCTTGTTTTTGAAATAAAGCTAACCACGCTTTCGCCCGCTCACTTTTATCAAGCTGATGTTTACTCGGTTGACTAGTAACTGTAATTGCCCCTAGTTTGACTTCATCTTGATGAATAAAGCGCCCTGTTTTTTCGTCAAATTCACAACGCGTTTGCGCACTAAATAAATGTGTCAGTTCATCCTCAATCTCTGTAGGAGTAAACGCAACAGCTGCAAAAATACGACTGCCTTTTTGGCCTCCCATTGAAGCAATTGCAAGGTAGTCCTCGTTATGCCAATGCTCGTTGTTTAGCTCAGCACCTGCGCCATTGGCAAGCAAGTAACCATTGCCACGCTTTTTAGCTAATCGATCAGGAAAAGCAAACGCCACCAGCAAAGCCAAATAAGTGGTTTGTAATTCGCGTACATCAGTTAGCTTTAATCGCTTTAACCAAAATTTCAGTTGCTGTTTAAATACCGGATGTGGCCGAGCATGTTGGCTGTGTAATGCTAAGCTTAAATCTGCGGCATGGCTTATCCGACTCTCTAATAACGCAATTAAATACGCCGCTAATGTATAAATACCTGGCATCTGAGGTTCGAGTTGCTGCGCTTTAATTAGCATGTGCGCTAGGCGAATATCCGCGCCAAAACTTAGCATACGTGTACCGAGGGGGGTCAATTTATTATTATTATCGAGCGCCTCTAACATTTGTAGTAATTTTGTTGTTTGCTGTATTTGTTGTGCTGTTGGACTATCTAACAAGCTTAGATCAGTTAACTCCGCGCCCCAGCATTTTGCCTCCAATAATAATTGGCTAATATCAGCACTTAAAATTTCTGGCGCATCATGGCTATTACGCCGCTCAAAGGTTTGTTTTGAACCAAGCCTATAAACTACTCCGGGCTCAATACGCCCTGCCCGCCCAGCTCGTTGAATTGCCGATGAGCGAGAAATACTTTGTGTGGTGAGTTCAGTAACGCCAGTTTTTAAATTAAAACTAGCAGTGCGGCGCTTGCCACTATCAACCACAATACGAATACCTTCAATGGTTAAGCTAGTTTCGGCAACATTGGTGGTCAGCACCACTTTACGAGTACCTTTTGCTGCAGGGGCAATTGCAGCTTGTTGAGATGCTTTATCTTGTTCACCAAACAGAGTAACTACATGGCAATTTGCAGGCAAATCTGACAGCGCTTGTTGTACGCGGTTGATCTCATATTGACCGGGCAAAAAAACTAACGCACTGCCTGTTTGTTCAACTAAAGCTTGTTTGATAATACTGGCCATAGCGTCAAGCCAGCGGCTTTCATCTTTAATAGGTATGTAAATTTCATCGATGGGAAAGCTACGCCCGTGGGAACTAATAATTGAACAATCAAAAAACTGCTGATAGCGTTCGCTATCAAGGGTTGCCGACATCAATAAAATCGTTAAATCATCACGCAGTGCAGCTTGAGATTCTAATGCAAACGCTAATGCGGTATCGGCCGCAATAGAGCGCTCATGAAATTCATCAAATATCAGTAGGTCAACGCCACTGAGCTCTGGGTCGTTTTGTAGCATACGCGTGAGCATGCCCTCGGTAACAATTTCAAGGCGGGTATTAACACTGACTTTGGTTTCCTGCCTGATACGTAAACCAACGCTTTGCCCTACGGTTTCGTTTTGGCACTGTGCTAAATAGTTGGCAATATTACGTGCAGCTAAGCGACGCGGCTCAAGCATGACAATGTGCTTAAAGTGCCCGTCGCGCATCAACTGCAATGGTAACCATGTTGACTTGCCCGCACCCGGCGGCGCTTGTAGCAAGGTAATCGGATCACTTTGTAATGTAGTAACGAGTTGTTGATATATGTCTTTAACCGGCAGCACAGCTATTTATCCTAAATTGCTTTACCGATATTGTAACAAAAAACTGTAGTAAATCAGATTCATAAAATCGGTGATTATTGAGTGTTTGCAATAATTACAGACCGTT
This sequence comes from Pseudoalteromonas sp. SG43-7, assembly GCF_014164295.1. NCBI lineage: Bacteria > Pseudomonadati > Pseudomonadota > Gammaproteobacteria > Alteromonadales > Pseudoalteromonadaceae > Pseudoalteromonas > Pseudoalteromonas sp. SG43-7. The sequence continues at coordinate 4,964 of NZ_JACJEY010000053.1, read as the reverse complement.
GCGTAGATTTTTTAGCTTATAATCTATTAAAAACTTATCTCTAAACAAGGGGGATTTAACCTATTGATTATTAATGATAAAGTTATAATTTAATTTTGGTACAAGCCTTGCTTCTTTATAACTGAAAGTAAATTCACAAACCGACATTATAAGGAGCTAATTATGAACAGTGATCTTATCGAAGGTAATTGGAAAGAACTTAAAGGTAAAGCGCAACGTAAATGGGGCGATCTTACTGACGATGATTTAGATAAAATTGAAGGTAGCCGTAAAGAACTGGTTGGTAAAATTCAACAAGCATACGGTAAATCGAAAGAAGAAGCTGAGCGTGAAGTTGATGAGTTTGAAAAAGGCCATTAATCAATAACGTTAGGTAACTACAAAACCGCCTGAGCAGGCGGTTTTTTATTTTTAAACTCAAATAGCTGCTTTCATAATGAAGTTAAACTCAAAGCTCCTATGGTACTTCCTAACCTCTAGCAACTTACACAAATACTAATATTTAATAGATAACAACATTTGCCACCGGTAGCATTGGTATGTAGAATCAACTCAACGTTAACAAAATTGGTAGAGTCAAATGAAAATCGCATTAATGAACGAATTCAGTCAAGCGGCAAAAAACCCAATTGTACTTGAACAGCTTAACACTGTTGCTAATGCACAAAATCACCAAGTATTTAATGTGGGTATGGATGGCGATAACGATCATCGACTAACCTATATTCACCTAGGAATTATCGCAAGCTTACTGCTCAACTCTAAAGCGGTAGATTTTGTAGTGACCGGTTGTGGCACAGGTCAAGGCGCACTCATGGCGAGCAATGCGTTTCCTGGTGTGAGCTGTGGTTATTGTATTGATCCATCAGATGCTTACCTATTTGCACAAATAAACAATGGTAATGCACTCGCTTTACCCTATGCAAAAGGCTTTGGCTGGGGCGCTGAGTTAAATATTAAATATATATTTGAAAAAGCATTTACCGGCGAAAAAGGCCAAGGGTATCCAGCAGAACGTAAAGAGTCACAAGTAACAAATGCAGGTATTTTAAATCAACTAAAAGTGGATGTTGCTAAAGATTACTTAAGCGCACTTGAAGCTATTGATCCTGAGCTGATTAAACAAGCGATTGGCGGACCACGTTTTCAAGAGTGCTTTTTCGCACATTGCCAAGACGACGCAATTGCTGCGTTTGTTAAAGCGCGTATTTAATAAAATAGCGCCCTATATTTTAGGGGAGAACCCTCCCCTTTTTGCATCTAAGATAATTAACTTTTAACTTCCAGTGTTGATAATATCCTGAGACAAAATGCGCTTATCATCTTTATATACTTCAAGCCAACCTGGTGGTGAGGTATCACAGCCAATCACTGTAACTTGTAATACGTAGCTGTAACGGCCGTTTTTAAATGTGTAACTATGATTACCGCCACTGCCCTCAAATTCGATCTCACCTTTTAGTAAGACTATATCTGGCTTATCGCTGGTTTTTTTATCAATGCTCCACGACGCATAGCGGAAGTTTCCATCACCTAAGTCATCAATGCGAATACGGTATTTAGCTGTTTGCCAATCTAAAATAGGCTCTACAAAAGCATTAATACTTGGGTGAAGCGCTTGCTTATCAGCTGCTATTAAATTTTTAGCCAGCAATTGTTCTTTAGCTGTTTGGTAATTGATACCGATGATTTTCCCATCCGTATCTACCCAAACGACACCGCTATTTAGCATAATGCCGCGCCAACCTACTTTATCCCAGTCAGTATCGATATTTGAATCAACAATCTGTTTAATAAGCGTCTTATCAAACACGTCATCAAAACGCTCAACTAACTCAGCTTCATTATTAATATCAGGCACTGGATATGTGCGCGAAAGCGGATAACGAATATGTGAGGAAATAGCCGCTTTATCGTGGTTTTTAAATGCTTTTATAAGATCTACAATAGGCTGTTGATATTGTTGTTCAAGCGCAAAACTATTTGCGCTAAACATGAGAGATAAAAATAAGCCGGTATAATATAAAAATTTCATTTAAGTCCTTTATTTTGATGATTCAGTTAATGAACATCATGTTATTTATCTGTTTCGGTTTATACCATTCACAACAACTTTTAGCCATGTTGCCCAAAGTCAATATTGTGTAAATTGATGTAGCGACTAACAAGGAGCAACATACGCCTTTATAGACTCTACAACGTGTTAATTCAATTTTATAAACAAACGATATGACCATTACGAATAGTGAACTGATGATTATCATCAACAAACTGCGCATAACCCATAATTTTAAAGCTAGCGGGATCAGCGTGTTCCACTCTTTTTTCGCGAAAGTAGACATTATTTTTATCAACTGACACGTTATTACCTATCACTTTAAATGAAGAGACATCCGCATCCATGATTTCACTATCAATAAAAAACACTCGCAGATTATCAATCGCGTAGACTTCATCAAGAAATACGGTTTCATCAGCATTTAAAGGTAAAAGGTGCTGATTATGATAAACCCCTTGATTGTCTCGTTGAAAAAACCGAGTACTCAGTTGATACGAAGATGCCTCTGCACCACTTAAATAATGTGTTTTATAATAAACATGGCGGTTATCTTTCACAATGTCATCATTAAGTATCTTCATATTACTTACTTCAATATCAAGACGGGTTGACTGGTAATAAAGCGTGTTGTTGTCGTGAATAAAATTATGATTTAAAATCGTAACGTCAAGAGGATTAAGTTCAGGGAGTTTTTCTTGATTACAAAAAACAGCTTTTTTATCACGCGAAAAGCCATACTCTAATACCTCAAAGGTATCAGGATCAGCATCTTGTATCGCTAACTCTTGAAAATACACTGTATCAGGCGTTTTTAAAAAACACTCATCTATAAGTACAATATTCTCGGTATTAATATCAAAGATGGTATCTACTATTTCAAAATCATTATCAAAAATATAGACATTACTTTTATCTTTAAAGCGATTGTCATCAAGGGCTTCAAACGTATTTGGGTCGCCTTTATCAAGTAATTCTTGTTGGTAAAATAGTCGATCAGCACAGGCATAAAATGGAAAAATCAGCCTATGCCACTCTTTTGCATTTGCACCAGCAATAACGCCTCTGTTTGAGATGATTTTATCATCCACTCTTAATAATAATTCATCAAAAATTTCTGCTGTTTCGTAACCCCCTTCATAAACAACCTCATCTTTATAATAAATATGGGTTTCATCTTTCGCCCAAGTACAATTGATTGAAGAAAAAGAAGCTAAATCAGCGTCAAACGGATGTTCTTTATCAGCCCAATACAGGGTATCGTTTACGGCAAAGTAATCATTATCGTAATCAACAAATACATCATCACACTGGGCTATTTGTGTAATATTTAGAAAGTCAGTATAAATGCCGTTTTTATCACCAACAAAACTTTGTGAAATATAATAGAAACTCTCAGCATCAAATAGAGCAATACGTTGCCCTGAGCGATAAACCCAGTTTTTATCAGCCGAATAACGTCCGTAAATAATGCGAAAAGATGCCAAGTCTGCACCGATAATGGCTTCACCAAAATAATAAACTGTTTGCTTGTCTTTACTATATTGTTGATATGCATCTTGTTCTTTACCATCAATCACGACAAATGATTTAGCATCCGCACCTTTAATAATCTTTGAAAATTCATAAACATGATTTTTATCTTTTGCTAAAGTCGTGGTGATCACTTCAAACGTTGCAGCATCCGCTTGTGAAATAACATCTGTACCACAGACAACAACATGATCATCTTTTGCATAATTAAAATGTAAAACCCTAAAGTCTACTAACGTTAATTGAGGTACTGGTCTGTCGTAGTAATAGAGTTGTTCGCCGTCTTGCGTAAATCCTGTTTCTTCATTTACAAAAAATGAAAATTCAAGCTCATGTAACGCAATAGGATATTCTTTTTCATCAATTTCGAGAGTAAAGCTTGAGTCATCATTTTGCTTTAGCTGGGCTTTGCATCCATTAAGCTTACTAAAGTGGTAACGCGTTTGTGTGGTTGGCATTTTGCTCAAGTCAGTATTTATTTTTTGTCCATAAAGCTGCCCGTCAATATAAGTGTATTGTACTGCATCTTTATCATCACAAGGCTCAAATACTAATCCGTCTCGGGTGCGTAAGCAGGTTTGCCCAGTAATCCAATAATAGCCTAACGTTGGCGGAGAAAAATCAATAATAGAGCCATTGTCACTTTCATAAAGCACACAATCTTCAGACTCAATGATGATCTCTAAAGGCAGTGATGGCTCAACAACATTACCCGTTGCCATACTGACAAACACATTATCAAACAAATCTAAGCGCTGGTGGTATTGCGCTTGAAAATAATATTTCATATAACTCCTTTTATTAAACTTTCTTTGATCATAGCTATAAAAGGCAGAGTTATATGCTGGGATATATACTTATTCAGAGGGTTTTCCTTAATAAGCGTATTAAAAACTGGCTTGAATAGTCAAAGCCTCTCACACTAGAAGATTATCTAGTTATGAGAGGTAGTAATCAATCGCGTATCAGTAATGACTTAAGTTCATGTGGCTGGCAGCGCAAGTATTGCGGCGCGGCTTGTATTGTAACTCCGAGCTCCGCTGCGGCATGCCAAGGCCAACGTGGGTTATAAAGAATACCACGCGCCAACGCAATCGCATCAGCTTTACCTTCGCAGATAATATCTTCAGCTTGTTGAGCTTGAGTAATTAAGCCTACAGCAATAACCGGCATAGAAACGTTATTACTTATTGCATGGGCAAAACCGACTTGATAATTAGGGGCAACTTTAATTTGCTGCTGTGCAGTCAAGCCGCCACTTGATACGTGTATATAATGGCAACCACGAGCGTCTAAAGCTTGAGAAAATACGATACTTTGCTCGATATCCCAGCCATTATCAGCCCAATCACTTGCACTTATACGTACACCAATC
>NZ_JACJEY010000052.1:0-35166 GCF_014164295.1 Pseudoalteromonas sp. SG43-7 | reverse complement strand
GGCATAGGGCCATCAGTCGCAGCAACAACAAGGATAGCGCCGTCCATTTGAGCAGCACCAGTGATCATGTTTTTAACATAATCGGCGTGTCCAGGACAATCTACGTGTGCGTAGTGACGAGTAGGCGTATCGTATTCAACGTGTGAAGTTGAGATTGTGATACCGCGCTCGCGCTCTTCTGGAGCGTTATCGATTGATGCGAAATCTTTAGCAACACCGCCGTATACTTTTGCAAGTACGTTAGTGATTGCTGCAGTTAGGGTAGTTTTACCGTGGTCAACGTGGCCGATTGTACCTACGTTTACGTGCGGTTTTACGCGTTCAAACTTTGCTTTTGCCATGACGGAACCTATCAGTTTTGTGTATCTAGATTACATATGAAAATAATCCACCAGAGGTAGATTAAGTTAAATTTTTCAAATTTCAAATAGTATTTTCTGACAGATAAAGGAAGTAATCAAGAAGATTCTAAGACTGGTGCTGATAGGCAGAGTTGAACTGCCGACCTCACCCTTACCAAGGGTGCGCTCTACCAACTGAGCTATATCAGCAACACCAGAAACTGGAGCGGGCAGCGGGAATCGAACCCGCATCATCAGCTTGGAAGGCTGAGGTAATAGCCATTATACGATGCCCGCGTTAGCAACCTGTTCTTAAACTACCTCTAACCGTCAAGAATAAAGTGGTGGAGGGAGCTGGATTCGAACCAGCGAAGGCTGAGCCGTCAGATTTACAGTCTGATCCCTTTGGCCGCTCGGGAACCCCTCCACGATAATTCTTTACTAAACACTTTCGGTAAAAGGAAAGTGGTGCCGACTAACCGAGTCGAACGGTTGACCTACTGATTACAAGTCAGTTGCTCTACCAGCTGAGCTAAGTCGGCACTGCTTTAGTACGGGGCGAGATATTAGAGGAAGGTTGGTGGTGATGCAACAAGAAAATTAAAAAAAATGTGATTTTATGTGCCGAACGCTCACAAATCAGGCAAAACAGCCTGTTTTTGTTAATTTTTGCTCAATTCATACCAGTAATTGAGCCCCTTCATCACTAATTGCGGATCATAAATCGCGTCTAAAAATTGCGCTTTCAATAATGCACCATAGCCACCAGCAAAAATTAGTTGAGGTTTTTTATTGGTTAAATGTAATTTTGCTTGTTCAACAGCCCCTAAGGTTGCCACTAGCGCGCCATTTTTTAAACCATTAGGTGTGTTTACACCCAGCTCATTCGCAAAAGGCGTGTTGGCATCATCAAAAACACGCTGCGTATTCTGTGTTAATGAGCGTGTCATGAGATCAAGGCCAGGTAATATCCAACCTCCCAAATGTTGTCCTTGTGCTGTAAGTACATCAATTGTTGTGGCTGTGCCTGTGTCTATCACGATGCAATCTTGTTGCGGCCATAATTGAAAAGCAGCAATTAAACCAAGCCAGCGATCAATACCTAAATTACTAAATTGTTGATACGCACAGCTAAGGTTACTCAATTGTTTAGTCACTTTCGCTTCAAAACATGGCACCTGAAATGCCGATGCTTGTGCTAATAGTCCATTGAGTTGCTCATTTTTACCAACACTTGCATAAACCAGCTCGTTAATTTTCCGCCAAGGTAGCGCACTAACATCACACGGCTTGATTTCGCCTTGCTGGCATAGCGCTGCTTTAAGTGCTGTATTACCTACATCGATTAATAATCTCATTGAACTGCCTTGCGTAGTGAAATTTCACCACCGTAATAGCTTTTAACCTCACCATCTTGGCGAATACGAATACCACCTTGTGGATCTATGCCTTCACAGATACCGCGCCAGCTTCTATGCCCGGTATTTAACTCCACACACTGTCCTGCAAAGGCGTTGAGTTCGTTCCACTGCTGATACATGTCATGCAAGCCAGTTTGACTGTACTGCGCTAATCGTTGCTCAAGGTGGTATGTTAAATGTGCCACCAGCTGATTTTTATCAATCTGTTGGCTATGTTGGCTCAAATCAGTCCACGCTTGGTCGATTTGCTGGCTGTAGCTTGTGGGCATTTGCAAATTAATACCAATACCTATCACGAGCTGGCATGGCCCTTGTGGCTGACCATCTAATTCGACCAAAACACCTGCGAGCTTTTCTTTATTAAGATAAATGTCGTTTGGCCACTTGAGTTCAATATCTAACTGATACAGTGCTTTTAACGTATCGTAAACAGCTAAGCCTACTGCGATAGACATACCCATTGCGGCTTGCAGCCCGTCATCTAAGCGCCAGAAATAACTATAATACAAGTTCGCACCAAATGGAGACTGCCAAACGCGTCCGCGTCGCCCACGCCCTGCTTGCTGCATTTCCGCGACGACGACAGTGCCTGAATCCAGTGTTTGTTTAGCCGCAATACGGCGCATTAACTCACTGTTGGTCGAATCAATGATCGGATGCACTTCGATATGTGCCGTACTGGCGTTCAAGCCTTGATAATATTGCTGGATCTTATTTTGCTCTAACAAGCCCACGGAGTTATTAAGGCTATAACCCTTACCGCTAACTTTAAAAATATCCAGCCCCATCGCTTGTAAACTTTGCATATGTTTACTCACTGCGGCGCGACTAATGCCAAGTTGCTCACCAAGTAATTGCCCAGAGATAAAGCCACCCTGATTGAGCGCATTTAAGATTGCTAATTTATTACCATCCGGCGCCTTCATGCTAACTCCCCTAAACCGATATGGCATTCAGTATCATTATTCATCAAGCGAACTTCGTGCTGTAAGCTTATTTGATAACGTTGCCATATTTGCTGCTGGATATGTTGAATCATTTTAATTAGGTCACTGCCTTCACTGCCACCATAATTAACTAAAACTAATGCTTGTTGCTGATGCACTTCAATTCCTGCGATACGGTATCCTTTTAACCCTGCTTGTTCTATTAACCAACCGGCAGCTACTTTATGGTGGTGTTCATCATAGTAATAATGAGGCAACTGCGGATGCGCGACGAGCAATTCGCTAAGTAACTGGTTTTCTATAATTGGGTTTTTAAAAAAGCTTCCGGCATTGGCAAGTATGTAAGGATCCGGTAATTTGCTGTTACGAGTTTTAATCACTTGCTCAAAAACCGTCTGCGCCGTTACCGACTGAAGCTGTTGTAAAGGACCGTAGCTTAACTCTGGCTGCCAAAGTTTTGGTAATGCCAATGCAACACAAGTGATCACTGCTTTATTTTTTAATTGATGCTTAAAAATAGACTCTCGATAGCCAAACTCGCATTGTTGACAACTAAGGCGGATGAGCTGCTTAGTGGCGATATCAAAATATTCTACGTATTCAATAAATTTTGCCAGCTCTACACCATAGGCACCAATATTTTGTACCGGTGCTGCGCCAACTGTGCCGGGGATCAAAGCAAGGTTTTCAAGCCCAGGCATCCCTTGTTTGAGCGTATATGCAACAAGCTGATGCCAGTTTTCTCCTGCAGCAACTTCAAGTAAGTAATCATTGTCGCGTTCAATGATGGCGATACCGGTAGTCGCCATTTTAATTACAGTGCCTTGATAATCGCTTAAAAATACCGTGTTACTACCTTCACCTAAAATGCAAAAAGGGCTATCAAACGTCAGTAGCTGTAATTGTGTAAGGTCAGTGATTTCGCACAGTTGTGAACACTGGCTCGGTAAAGAAAATGTATGAAAAGCTTGCAAAGAGAGAGCCACAAAATGCCCCAAAGGTTAATTGTCACTAATCGCAATAGTGTAACCTATCGTCGCAAAACGCGCATCAGATTGTAAAAATTGCTCAACCCTGATGGTCAATCATGATATAAAACCTGCACTTTTTATTTCCGTCCAGGGTCAATATGAAACTTAAACCACTTTTTTTAAGCCTCGCAATGGCAGGTATGTGCTCTCAAGCAATGGCCAGTGCCATTGATCAAAATTCCTATGCTAATCTTGATGATGTTATTACCACACACTTAAATCTTGATTTAGACGTTGATTTTGCCGACAAGCAGTTAGAAGGTTTTGTTGAGCATACGTTACAATGGCAAAATGCCGACAGCAAAACATTGGTACTTGATACCCGTGACTTAGATATTGATAAAGTAATGTATCAAGATCAAACTGGTGGCTGGCATAAAGCAAAATTTACCCTTGCTGCACGTGATGATGTTAAAGGCTCAAAGTTAACTATTACTTTTAAAAACCAAGCAGCAAAAGTACGCATTTACTACAATAGTCGCCCAGAAGCATCAGGCTTACAATGGTTAACACCTGAGCAAACAGCCAGTAAAACTCATCCGTTTATGTACAGCCAATCGCAAGCAATTCATGCTCGTAGTTGGATCCCAGTACAAGATACACCAGCGATGCGTGTAACTTACTCGGCACGTATTCATACACCTAAAGATGTTCGTGCGGTGATGAGTGCTGACAACAAAGATGCACTTTATAAAGATGGCGATTACATTTTTGATATGCCTCAAGCAATCTCTCCTTACTTAATTGCGATTGGCGCTGGTAATCTAGAATTTAAAGCTATGTCACGCCAAACCGGCATTTTTGCTGAACCAACCATTTTAGATGCATCAGTTGCTGAATTTGAAGACACGCAAGCGATGATCGATAAAACAAGTACCATGTACGGTGAATATGCTTGGGGCCGTTATGACCTCTTAATGTTACCGCCGAGCTTTCCTTTCGGTGGCATGGAGAATCCACGCCTGTCGTTTATCACTCCAACGGTTGTTGCTGGCGATAAAAGCTTAGTTAACTTAATCGCTCATGAGCTTGCTCACTCTTGGTCTGGCAACTTAGTAACCAATGCTACATGGGAAGACTTATGGCTGAATGAAGGTTTTACCTCGTACGTTGAAAACCGTATTATGGAAGAAGTTTATGGTCGTGACCGTGCGGTTATGGAGCAAGCGCTTGACGCTGCAGGCCTGCGTGCTCAACTTAAAACTATTGCAGCGCCAGATACTCGCCTTAACTTAAAACTTAATGGCCGCGATCCGGACGATGCATTCAGCTCAGTGCCATATACTAAAGGCCAGCTATTCTTAATTTACCTTGAAAACAAGTATGGTCGCGACAAGTTCGACCCATTTGTAAAAGCCTATTTTAAAGAGTTTTCATTCAAATCTTTGACCACCGCAGAGTTTGTTACTTACTTAAAAGCGAACTTAATTGAACAGTATCCAGGTGTTGTTAGCATGGATAAAGTAAACGAGTGGATTTTTCAGCCTGGCTTACCGAGCGATGCACCAAACCCAACCTCAGATGCATTCGATAAAGTAGATAGTGCAACTGCAGCATGGTTAAAAGGTGAAACAACAGCCGCACAACTTCCTACGGCAAATTGGACTGTGCATGAGTGGTTACACTTTTTAAATAACTTACCACGTGATTTAAGCCTAGATAAAATGGCGATGCTAGACAGTGAGTTCAATCTTACACAATCAACTAACGCAGAGCGTGCTTTTGCTTGGTTTATGCTTGCGGTTGGCAATGGCTATCAACCTATCTATCCAGCACTTGATAAACACTTATCAGGTATTGGCCGTCGCAAGTTAATCGTGCCGTTATACAAAGCTCTAATTACTAATGGTAAACGTGAATGGGCACATGACGTATACCTAAAAGCGCGCCCGGGTTACCACCCACTTGCGCAAGGTACTATTGACGACTTGTTTGCTAAGTAATAGCTAAATAACTCAAAATTAAAAAAGGGCGATTTATTCGCCCTTTTTGCTATCTATTTTAATCAGCGCTATTTATTTTTAGTGACTTTATCAATGAAAGCTTGCTGCTCTTGAGCACTGGCTTGTTGCCACCAAAAATCTAACATGGCGGCAGCACTAGGCGCATTACCTGCATTAGGTGCAGGGCGAGAAACTGGAGCTTGTAAATTAGCAGCATTAGGTGCAGCTCTGGTTGTTGATGCTGCTGTTGGCGCTACTTGCACTGTCGCAACTTGAGAGCTGGCACTACTTGTCAAATCAGGCTCAGCTATAATAGCCAGTGGCGTGCCTAATGACGCTCCTTTTGCTTGTAAGCTCACTTGCGGCGCTTCTGCAAAAACTTCTGCTGCTACCGCATTATCAGCACGGTTAAACACCACATCATAATCTGTATTAGCAGCAATGGTCATCGTCACCCAAAATGGTTCTGAGTCGATAACTTGATGCTCATCGTAACCTTGCTCGTACAGATCGGTGTATTTAAGTTTGACCTGATATACGCCAGGAACTAGTTCGATTTCATCAACACGATTGAAAAATGAATGTTCAATTTTCTTATCGCCCACTTGTAATGGGACTATTTCTTCAGGAAAATTAACGGTTTCAGCCACACTTGTCGCACTCAAAAATAATGATACAATACCGCTTAATAATATCTGTTTACGCATAATAGCTCCTTGTTGTTTGATTTCAGTTTGACACTGCAGGCAAAGTTTGTCATTAGTGACTTTAGTACAACCGACAAAGAGCCCTTTAAATGAGCCAAGAAACTATTTTTACTAAAATTATTAACCGCGAGATCCCAGCTGATATCATCTACGAAGATGAGCTTAGTTTAGCGTTTAGAGATATCAACCCTCAAGCCCCTTTTCACGTGCTGATTATCCCGAAAAAAGCGATTGCGACCATCAATGATATTACTGAGCAAGATGCGCCAATTGTTGGCCACCTGTATGTGGTAGCTGCGAAAATAGCCAAACAACAAGGCTTTGCAGAGGATGGTTTCCGCGTGGTAATGAATTGCAATGAACATGGCGGGCAAACTGTTTATCATATCCATTTACATATGCTAGCTGGTAAAATAATGGGATGGCCTCCTTATCAAGATAAGACAAAAGGTTTAATTTAAACTGGTTTACTGTAAATATTTGTAAAAAAACACCAACTTTGGAAAAAATATTATTTTATATTAATTTCAATCATTTACAGTTATTTTTAAATTTTTCCTTTGTGAAAAATACGAAAAACGTTATAAAACTATGCATATCTTACCCCCAAGTAATAAATTTCTAATACAAAAGGAGCGGGTTGCATGTTAGGATTGATTGGTCAACTTTATTCAAGAGTATATAAGTATGAGTAGTACAGCCTTTTTGTTACTAGATCTAGAGCCAATTAATACAATTGGTATTAATGTATTAGAGCCTTTATTAAAAACCCAAGGGCTCAATGTTACTAACGGAACAAACATATCTGAAGTTCCTGAGGGAACGCGCTTATTGTTTATCGAAACATCAAGCCAAGACGCTTGGGGTAAATTGAAAGAGCAACTGGTCAACCTACGAGTTAAATGCGATATCGTATTATTCAACTTAGACGAAAATCCAGAACTTGCTAATCGCGCATTGCTGAGCGGTATTCGTGGGGTTTTTTATACTACCGACAACGCTGATGTGCTAATGAAAGGCATTCGTTTATTACTGGAAGACCAGCTGTGGTATCGTCGTGATATCATGTGCAACGCGTTAAACCGTATGCTGCAATTTAATAAAGACGCATTACATAAACTTACTGACGGTGATATTGAACCAGTAAAATTAACTAAGCGTGAAAAAGCAATTATCTCTTTGATGAGTAATGGTTCTAAAAATAAAGAAATAGCTGAAGCGTTAAGCATTAGTCCACACACGGTAAAAACTCATTTATACAGCGCATTTAGAAAGACAAAATGTCGTAATCGTATTGAATTATTATCGTGGGCACAACAAAATATTCCTGACGAAATTCGCTAGCCTAGCAACTCTTATTTTAATATTAAAAACAGGTACTTTGTGCCTGTTTTTTGTTTATTCAAGAGCGCGATATTTGCTAACAAACGCAATTGCCATTATTCTAAACTCGTCACCTCGATCTGCTTGGAATATGAATGCTCGACTCCCTCACGCTCTACTCTGCCAGCGCCGCCATGATGGTCGTCATGGCATTACTCAATTTTTTAACTTGGCGCGCTAATAAACATACCCCAGGCACAGTGCTGTATATACTTTATCCTTTAGTGCTATTTATTGCCTTGATGAGCTTTGCCTTACATGGTCATTTCGATAGCACCGCCACTATTGTACTTGCAAATAGTTTATGGTTTAGCGCATCCATCATTCATGCGTTAACAATCAGCCAATTTTTAGGTTATCGCGGCAAAGAGTTTCGGTTTTTTGTATTAGCAACCTTATTTTGCGGAGCGTTGCTAATGTACTTTACCGTAGTTGACTCTAACCTACGTAATCGTATGCTGGCCTCTGATTTACAGCATATAAGCGAAGCATTTTTCTTACTTTATTTATTTATTCGCTTTGCGCGCAAACCTTACCCTAACGGTAGCATCGTCTATATTTTGATCCTTACGATTATCAGCTGTATTTTTACTGGGCGAGTTTTTTTAATGGAAGGTGTGAACAACCTAACACTACTGAAAGAAAACTGGTTTACCATTACGTTATTGATCAATGGTGTGATTGCGCCAATATTTTATACCACTGGAATGGCGTTACTGTGTAATGAGCGTAGAGAGCAAAATCTCAACCAACTAACGAGCAAAGCGCAAAAAGATTTAGAAATTCGCGGGCTATTCTTATCAACTATTAGCCATGAAATTCGCACCCCCCTCAATGGTATTTTAGGTAGCGCACAACTAATTTTGAATCAATCAACCGATCCCCGTGATAAACCTTACTGCGAAGCCATTATAAACTCTGCAGAATCACTTAACTTATTGGTTGATAAAGTACTTGATTACGCCAGCCTAGACCAACACAACGAAGCGCTCTATGAGGAAGACGTAGAATTTAAAACCTGGTTGCATAACTTATGTTTATTACTTAGCCCACTAGCTGAGCAAAAGCGCTTAAAGTTTGAGTTAATATACAATCTTCCTGAGCAAGCTTGTTACTACTGCGACCAACAAAAACTAAGGCAAATTATTATTAACCTAGTCGGTAATGCAATTAAATTTACCGATAAAGGTGAAGTTAAAATTCAGGTGGAATTACTCGAAGAACGCCAACTTGAGCACCACATTCGCATCAGCGTAATTGATTCAGGTCCAGGCATTGAAGATGACGAAATTGAGTACCTTACAGAGCCTTACGTACAAAGCAGTGCCGGCAAAGAAAAAGGTGGCACAGGTCTTGGTCTTGCTATTACCAGTCGCTTGCTTGATAAACTTAATTCAAAGCTCGATATTATCAGCAAACTAGACCAAGGTAGCTCGTTTAGTTTTGATATTACTCTGGCACTTGGCGAGTTGAGTTTAGTTGAACAACGTCATCAATCGAAGGACTACTTAACTGGATTAGACGTATTATTGGTCGAAGATTTAGATTTAAACCAAAAGATAGCTATTGAGTTTATGGCCGATGACGAACATAAAATCAAACTAGCCCGTGATGGTAAAAGCGCTATCGAACTAATGCAAACCTACCATTTTGATGTTGTGCTACTAGATATGAACTTACCGGACTTTACTGGTCAAGAGGTACTCAAAACTCTCAAAGGTATGGAACATAAAAATCAACGTACCCCTGTACTGGCCTTTACAGCCAGTTTAAGTCCTGACGAAATAAAAGAATATTTTACTTTAGGGATCAAAGACATTGTTGGTAAACCTATAAAGCAACAAAAGCTACGCCAAGCATTGAGTGACTCACAAAACAGCCAGGCACCTAGTGTTGCGGTAGAACTCAGTGACATTTTGTATGATGACACCGCCGCCGAAACATTAAAAAGTTCTTTTAGCGAAGATGAAATATCTTCTATATACAACGAGTTTGTGCTGTCTGCTCGTAACAAGCTGATCCGTGCTCAGCAATTATTAGATGAAGATAAAGAACAATGTATCAAGCTGCTCCATCGCCAAGCAAGTACCGCTTTACAGCTCGGTTTTAACCGCTACGGCATAGAGTTAAAAAAAATAGAACGACGCTTACTCGACAACAAACCGCTTAAAGAGTCACTCACAGAAGCATTGGTGTTATGGCAAAATAGCCTTGAGCAGTATTTAAAGTATGTCAGGGAGCAGATGAGTTGACGAATTGGCGAGTTGGCGAGTTGGCGAGTTGGCGAAGTTAAAGTAATAAGGAAAAGATACAATGGCTATTTTTAAAAATTTATTTCGCTGGCAGCGTGGCAGGCAAGATTCGGGCTATGACAAAATGCTTCTGTGTGGCGCCCATTGGCCAGTAAAGTTTGATACTTATTTAATTAAGTTTCCCGTTGGTAGTGAAATAAAGCCCCATACAGATAAAGTAAAAAAAGGTAAGCATTTTCGTTTAAATCTCATTATCAAACGTGCCCAACTGGGCGGTGAGTTTATGTGCGAAAACACCTTATTTCAAAGCCAGCGTATAAAACTATTTAGGCCCGATATAACTCAGCATGCAGTAACCAAAATAGAAAAAGGTAGTCGTTATATATTAAGTATTGGCTGGGTTAAAAGCGATTAACCTTCACTATTTTCTACCATACTGATCGTCAAAACGTTCAATATCCGTTTCATCTAAAACGCTGCCAGTTTGTACTTCTATAAGAATAAGTGGCTCATTTTGCGTGTTTGCTAAACTGTGAATGTGACCGGCGGCTATATAGCAAGATTGATCGGCAGTAAGCCTGTGTGCTTGGCCATCAATACGCACATCAGCAATGCCAGAGACGACAACCCAATGCTCAGCGCGGTGCTGATGGCGCTGCGTTGAAAGTTTGCCAGCTGGGCTGACAATAATTTTTTTCACTTTAAAGCCGGTGCCTGCAATTAACACTCGGTAACTACCCCACGGTCGATACACGGCTTGATGATGGATCAATTTATCACCGTGCTTAACGGCTAATTGCTTTAATAGTTCCGGAAGCTGCTCTAATTGGCTTTTGCTCGCGACTAAAGTTGCATCATGGGTGTGAATAATCGCTAAATCACTCACCCCAAGAGCTGCGATACTATGACCTTCTTCACCGCTGAGCAAGTTGTTATGGCTATGTAAAACCACGTCATCGGTGCTTAGGCTATTGCCTTGCTCGTCTTTATCGGCACTTTGCCATAGCGCATTAAAACCGCCGACATCATTCCAATTCAGCGCTAAAGGCAGCACCGCCACATTTGGGCTGCGTTCTAAAATAGCATAGTCGATTGAATCACTTGGACAGTTTTTTAAGACTTCATTATTGGCACGGGTAAAACCTAAGTCACCACTGAAATTGGCGGCTGCTGCAATGCAACTGGCGATTTTTGGTGCAAAACGCTCAAGTTCAGCAAGGTATGCGCTAGGAGTGAATAAAAACATTCCACTGTTCCAGCTATATTCGCCACTGGCAAGATATTGCTGTGCTAATAGTAGACTGGGCTTTTCTTTAAATTGATCAACTTCATAGCAGTTTGAAGATGCTATTTTAGTGCCATTTTTAATATAACCGTAACCGCAATGGGCTGAGTCTGGCTCAATTGCAAAGGTAATTAACTTGCCCTGTTGCGCCAAGCTTATCGCATCAGGAAGTTGCTCTATTAACAACTCAAAGTTATCAATATGATGATCGGCTGGAATCACTAATAAAGGTTTATCAAGCCCTTGCTGTAATGCATATTGTGCTGCCAATGCGATGGCGGGAGCAGTATTTTTGCCATCAGGCTCTAATAGTAACGCCATGGTTGCAACACCGATTTGCTGGCATTGGCTGCTGACAATAAAGCGATGCTGTTCATTACAAACCAAAATCGGATCAGTAAAACATGAGTCAGAGACTCTATTTAAGGTACTTTGCAATAATGACTCATCTCCCAGTAAAGGTAAAAACTGTTTTGGCATAGCTTGGCGCGATAATGGCCATAACCGCGAACCGATACCACCGGCCAATACAACTGGAATAATGGAGTTTTTCATAGCAAACACACTTAAATTTGAATGCCCGTAGTTTAACAGAGTATAGCGAGTGCATTACAGCAACTAAAAAATCTATTTTTCGTCATCGACTCGCTTTTAATTCAAGCTGTTCTACACTAAATCTTAATTACCTATATTAGGTTTACAGCTTTGCTTTGATAAGGATGTTGTTATGGCTAACCAAACCCGTTCATTCGGAAATTTTGTACGTAATATTGGCTTGACTAAAAAGCTTGTTATTGCCTTTTTGCTCGTTGCATTAATTCCCTTGGCGATAGCCATCAGTCTTGCACTGTATAACTCGGCTACTGCTTTAAATAAACAAACTTATGCTCAATTAGAAGCGGTTAGTGAAATTAAAAAAAGCGCCATTGAAAGGCATTTTGCCGATATACATGCGCAATTATTATTTTTAGCACAAAGCCCTTTACTCCACACCGCAGCAGAAGAACTTAGCCGTGCATTTAAAGAGCCCTATACAACATCTCTCGACAGCACCGCAGAGCAACAGCTGGCAGATTACTATCACAACGACTTTAATACTAAATACCGGCTTAAAAACGAAGACAAATTGCCAACTTCTGAGCTGCTTGCCACACTTTCACCCACGGCTAAATATTGGCAATCACAATACCTAGCAGATAACCCATACCCACTTGGCGAGAAAGCAAAATTAGTACAAGCAAGTGCTGATAATAACTACAATTTACTACACAGCAAATACCATAGCTTTTTACTAAATTTTGCGCAAAAATTTGATTTTTATGATGTCTTTATCATCGACAATCGCAGCGCTGAAGTAGTTTACTCTGTTTACAAAGAAGTTGACTTTGCCACTTCTTTACTCGATGGACCTTATGCTAATAGCAACCTAGCATTGGCATTTAAACAAGCAAAAATGATCAATGAAGATGAAATAACCTTTGTCGATTATCAGCAATATTTGCCATCTTATAATGCACCAGCCAGTTTTATCGCCACCCCAATTTATAACCAAGGCGTACATACCAGCACCTTGATTTTTCAACTATCCATTGATGCCCTAAATGTCATTATGACTGAGCGGGCTGGCTTAGGTACAAGTGGCGAGACATATTTAGTCGGACCTGATTTTTTAATGCGTTCTGATTCCTTTCTCGACCCCGAAAACCGCTCAGTTGTAAATTCTTTTCGCTATCCAAGCATAGGTAAAGTAAAAACGCTGGCAACTGAGCTTACTCAGCAAGGTAAAAAAGGTCAGCAAGTAATCACCGATTATAGCGGCTCCTTAGTACTGTCGTCTTATCAACCTATTAACGTATTAGGTATACAGTGGTCATTACTGGCTGAAATAGATAAAAAAGAAGCTTTTGCCACAGTCAGTCATTTAACGACGATTCTCATTAGCACCTTAATAATATCGATCATTGCCATTACTCTGGTCGCTATTTGGTTTGCTCGTTCGCTCACCCGCCCTGTGCAATTACTTGTCGACACAATGCGTCACGTTGAACAAAAAGGTGATTTTTCGGTACGAACGCCAGTGCTTTCGAATGATGAAATAGGTTCATCGGCAAGTGCTTTTAATTGCCTCCTTGATGCGCTGCAAAGCTCTATTTCCCAAACCAATACGGTTATGAATAAAATGGCCGCAGGTGAATTTAACCACCGAATTAGTGCGCCCTGCAAAGGTGAATTAGATTCCTTAAAACAGGCCACAAATAATTGCGCAGACTCGCTAGAGCAAGCAATGAGTGAAATAAATCATATTATAGATGAAATGAGCCAAGGAAATTTTAACAGCCAAATAACAACCCCAATGCAGGGACAGCTGGCCACCTTAAAACAAAATATAAATGGCTCTCTGCAATCGCTAAATAGCACCATTACTGAAATTGTCGGGGTAATGAGCCATATCGAACATGGTGACTTTAAACAACAGGTTACGGTAGCCGCACAAGGCTCTTTGGCACAATTAAAAAACAGTGTGAATAATTCAGTACACAGTTTAGCGGGAGCAGTAAGTGATATCAGTCGCGTAATGAGCGCACTTCACGATGGGGATTTTTCACAACACCTTGAGCAACCTCTACAAGGCCAGTTAGCCACACTTAAAAATGATATCAACGCGAGCGTCGACAATCTCGCGTTAATCATTAAAAATATTAACGATGTTATGGCAGCCGTAAATGCTGGCAACTTTAAACAACAAGTAAATTGCAGTGCCAATGGCCAATTATCAACTTTAAAGCATAATATTAATAACTCAATTATGGGTTTAGACACTGCTGTAAGTGAAATATCAAACGTTATGCTGGCGATCAGTAAAGGTAACTTCGAGCAGACAATCGATAGCGATATGAATGGCCAACTCAATGTACTTAAAGATGATGTAAATAGCTCTATTAGCAATTTGAGTATTGTTATTGCTGAACTCGCGCGCGTCATGGCAGCTATGCGTAGCGGTGATTTTAATCAACAACTAGAGACAAACATGCAAGGCCAATTAGCGCAGCTGCAAAATGATGTGAACAGTTCTTTGACCATCACCGCAGATGCAATCGCAGAGGTAACTAAGGTATTAAGCGGGCTTGCTCAAGGCAATTTAAATCAACAAGTACAGCAGGATTACCAAGGTGTATTTGCTACATTAAAAGCAGATGTAAATCAAACGATTGAAAAACTTACCAGTGTTATTAGCAGCATCCAAGACTCTGCCTTAAGAGTATCACAAAGCGCCGCAGAGATAGCAGAGAGTAACACCGAAATAAGTCAACGCACTGAAGAGCAAGCAGCCAATTTAGAAGAAGCCAGTGCTAGCAGCAGTAACATGCTAGATGAAATAGCAGCCATTGCTAAGCAAGCTAACGAAGCGGTTAAGCTTGCAGAAAACGCTCAAATGAGCGCAACCGAAGGGGGCGAGCTATCCATACAAACGGTTCATGCCATTGTTGAGGTCAATAATTCCAGTAAGGATATTAATGAAATTGTCTCTGTTATTGACGAAATAGCATTTCAAACCAATTTATTAGCTCTCAACGCAGCGGTAGAAGCTGCCAGAGCTGGCGAGCATGGTCGCGGGTTTGCGGTCGTTGCCAATGAGGTTAGAGAATTAGCTGGACGTAGCGCAACCTCGGCGAAACAAATTAAAACTATAATAAGCAACAGCAACCAAAAAATTAGTCACGGTACCGCCCTTGCTAATTCATCAGGTGAGAAACTAAAGCAAATTGTCAGCGCTGTGGCTGATGTTAACCATATGATAGTGTCTATCAATAGCTCTTCGATTACCCAACAACAGGCAATTAAAGAGGTAGATATTGTGGTACAACGCCTAACAACCTTGATCCAAGAAAACTCAGCGATGACTGAAGAAACCATGGCTGCGGCAAAACAAATGGCAGATCAAGCTAACACTATGCGTCACTTGCTCGGGTATTTTTCACTGCAAAAGGCACCGTTATAAGGAAAATAAATTCACTAATAAATAGCAACGATTAATTGGCGATTCAAATTAACAAACTTGATAAACTAGCTGCACTAGATATTTTAATGCAAATTTAGGGATTCATAAGTGTACTTGCGACAACTTCAGTTAACAATGGTTTGTGCCGTAGCGATGCTGATACCACCAGCAGCTGTGGCTACGGCTGCTTACCAATGCACGGTTGATGGCGTGGCTACCTTTAGTCAACTACCTTGTGGTGACGATGCTAAAGAAATAAAAATTCCACCAACTAATGTGACCCAAGCAACTAATACGCAACAAAGCAAAGATATCATGGCGTCTGTAGATAGTTATGTTGCGATGCAAAAAATTGATCGTGAAATTGCAGTTTATCAACGAGAAATAAAGCAACTTCAAGATACTCTTGCAGAACAAAAAACCAAAATAAACTATATGACGCAAGACTCTGCAAATAAAATGGGTGCAAACTCAATTGCTGATGCGATAGCAAAACGCACAGCACAAGCTGAGCAACGCATTGAGCCGAAAATAAAGCAGTATCAGCAACAAATTGATGCGTTAAAAGCGTTTAAAACGCAACTAAGCCAATAAATTTAGCTTAGGGTTTGTTTAACCACTTTTATTAGCTGTGCTATATCACTACTGTTGTTATAAATATGCGGTGAAACTCGCACCCCATATGCTCGCGCATCGACACTTATGTTCGCCTGAGACAGTGCGCTTAATACCGCCGGCTGTTGCTCGCCAAAATTTAAAATAGCTGTACCGCTGCATTTTTCTGGCGTTGTTGGTGACACCAAATATGGCCTAAACTCTGCACTTAATTGTTCAAGTAGCGCCAAGTTGTGCGCTCGCACTGTTGCAACACCTAATTTAGCAAAGTAACCAATGCTATGCCCTGCGAGTACAAATGGCGCAATCGATGGAGTGCCGCCCCAAAAACGCAATGCGCTATCATGATAAGCAAAGTGATGAATATCAAACTCAAATGGATTTTGATGTGAAAACCACCCTACATCTTGTGGTTCGCACACATTTAATTGCGCTTGGCTTACCCATAAATACGCCGCACCTGGACCTGAGCATAACCACTTAACGCTGGAACCAATCATAAAATCAGCATCAACTTGGCTTAAATCTAGAGGTAATACACCAGCTGACTGCGCCACATCAACAAGACTCAAACAGCCTACGTGCTTACACAGTTGCGTAATTTCAGCTACGGGCGCTTGCTGGCCAGTATTTGAATAAGCGTGACTGATAAATACTAAATCAATATCTGCTTGAATATATTGTTGCCATTGCACGCTATCAGTTAAATCTACGTGTTCAGGAATAAACTTTATTTCAGCGCTACTAGCCAGCGCTTTTTGCATTGCAAACCCCATGCTAGGAAAGTCACTTTGCGCCATCAACACCTTACAATTAGCTTGCTGTAAGCGAGGATGCGACATAACTAACTTTGTTAAAGCGCTCGATAAATTTACTTGTGGGCAAAATTGCCTGCTCGGTGAATTAAACAATGTACTGAGCGCCTGAGTAAAGCGCTCAATGGCTGGCAGCCACTGTTGCCATGGCTCTTTATTACTCGCTTGCCAAGGAGCAAAAAAATGCTGGTTAAAATCATCTTGGCTGCTTTTCAGTGCACGGCCAACAGAGTGATTTAGCAAGTAACAGCCTGCCGCAAGATTAAAGTCATCTTTGTACATATTAATTACTCACCCATTGCTTTAATTGTGCTAAATCATCATAACGAGTTCTTATATCATCACGCTTTGCTGCAGCTCGACGATCTCTTAATTGTTCAAGAGAATCCAATAACACATGCAATGGCGGACCGCTGGCAGTCACTTTATTCATATGTTGCTGTTGCATGTGTTGAGCTGGCTGAGCTATAAACTTACTAACCAGTTGATTATGATGACCTATTGCAGTATCGCCATGCAGCTTACATACTTGTATAAACAACTTGGCATTGGTTTTAAACCACGAGCTATGGCGGGTATCTCCTGCCGCTAAAAAGTCATCCATTATGCTTGGCATACGCATAGACTCTCGCAGAATTTGCTGATCTTCAGGCATCATATATAAAAATTTATCCACCAGCATTTGTGAATAACTCGGTTCGTTGGCAAAGCATAAACCTAACAGCATATCTATAACGTTAATTCCGGCAAAATCTCCCGCATTGGCTCCACGGTAAACCTCTTTGCCAACCCGATACGGCTTATAGTAAGGACGTACACAGAAAAAGAATCGCTCGGTGTCTAACTGATTATATAAAGCCGTATTCGATTCAATCACATCGACTAACGCCTGCTTGGCAACTTTAAGTAAATCACCGCATAGCGGATGCGAAATACCTAATGGCTGAATTTTTAATAATGCATCAGCTGCTCGCTTATAGGCTAAAATCCCTTTGGTATTGTAATCAATGAATAATTTTTCATCTGGCAGATCCGTAAAGCGCTTATAAAGGCCATTAATCGCCTTATTATGGGTGGTTAAATGAGCCGTTGCAAAGCGCGGAGTAACCCCAATTGATGCACCAATATGCATGGCCAGTGCCGAGGCCTCAACTAAAGGCGAGGTTGTTTCGCGCGATGGTTCAGTGATCTCATGGCGTCGACAAGCCGCCATAAATAATCCTACATTGCCAAGTAAATCAAACGCACGATCAAACCCTTCGTCAGTATTGCCTTCTGCTAGTAACTTACGAATATGCGCATTACCCTCAGCCTCTAACTGATGCTTAAATTGCTCCCCGACAAATTCTACGTTAGCTTTATCTTCTTGTTGCCAATAGATAGCCTCTAGTTGACTATTAATTTCTACAAAGCGGGTTCTGAGCCACTCATCAAATGCCTGGGTATTATTACTCACAGATATTACTCCACACCAAAGTTTATTGCATTAATGTTAACAGATAACATAGAGCACAAATCAGCAAAACCACTAATAAAAATCCATGCAATTAGTGATATTCACTCTATAATCACTATTAAATGCAATTTATTGTCGTAATTATGAGTTTAGATAAAAAAGATCAACAATTACTAACGTTGTTACAAAGCAATGCGCGTACCTCTGTATCAGAACTTGCAACAACTGTAAGCTTATCGGATACCCCTTGCTTAAGGCGTATAAAAAAACTTGAAGCAAGTAAGGTGATCACTGGCTATCACGCAGCCTTAAACCCACGCGCACTCGGGTTAAAAGTGCTGGTCTATGCGTTTGTGCGGTTGAGCCAGAATTCCGCCAGTGCGGCAAATATGTTTGAAGAACACGTGGAAAAACTGAATCATGTACTGGAGTGCTCTGTCATATCAGGAAGCTATGATTACTTATTGAAGATTATTGCTACCGATTTAGAAAGCTACGAAAGTTTTGTTAAATATAAGCTTGGGAGTATTGATTGTATTGCTAACATTGAGTCTACAGTGGTTTTAAAGCAAACATTTAGCAAAAGGCAGCTACCACTTTAAAAAATAATACTATTTAGTGCCGATTCGCTATACTGAAATATCATTATAAAAATAATATTTAACAAGGATGCATGTGAAGATTTTTCGTTCAACATCCAGTTCTTTTGTTTTTTACATATCGTTTGCTGTTGCTTATTTTGCAACTGGTAAGTTATTAACTAATTTTGCCTTTCAATCACAAGTCATCCCTATTTGGCTCCCTGCTGGTATTGCCTTAGTTGGCTGTTTTATCTGGTGGTGGCGTTTTATGCCGGCATTATTTATTGCCTCTGTCGCCTTTAATTTAAGTACCGGTGATAACCCGATCACTGATCAGGTTTTAATTGGCAATACGCTAGAACAAGTACTGCTAATCGGCTTAGGCGCCGTGCTACAAGGCATGATTGGCGCTGCTCTTTTAAAGTACTGGCTAGGCCATCCGCTGTATTTAAAACAACGCCAATCGATTATTTATTTTATTTTTATCGTCGGTATTGTCGTCAGCCTCATATCGGCCAATATTGGAGTCTATGCTTTAAGTCAATTTAATCCCGCCTACAGCATTGAAAATCACTGGAAAAATGTTACTTATTGGTGGTTAGGTGACTCACTCGGTGTGCTGATCGCAACCCCCTTTTTATTGGCCTTACTACAGCCTAAATTTAAACGACACTACGTCACCCCATTGCCAACCATCGCAGTCTGCTCGGTATTATTCGTCTCTGTCGCCTTAACCACTAAACTATACAACCAAGAGACTTATTCAAATGCGATACAAATTGCCAAGCGTGAAACATCTATCATTGAAAACAGTTTACTGCGCAATTTAAATCTTAGCCAAATAACCGTACAAAGCCTTGCGAGCCAAATTCAATCAACACCAACTTTAAGTCAGCAAGAGTTTGATAGCTACAGTGCCCAATTACTGGCTGAGCATTCATTTATTAAAGCATTTTCATGGAATCGCAAAATTCCCCCAGCTCAGGTCAGTGATTTTAACAAGCAGCTCGATGAAATTTATAATTCATATAACTTTGATCCGAGTATTAAAGGAGCGCCATTATCAAACGACGATCCATTAGTGATTATTACCTATATAGCCCCTTTTGCAGAAAATCAATCCGCTATTGGTTTTAACCTCAATTCTCGTAAAGATCGCCGTGAGACTTTACTCGACCCACGCATCAAAAATCGCCCTGTAGGCACTAAAATAATTCAATTAGTGCAAGCACAACAACCTGAGCCCGCTTATTTATTATTTGCTCCGGTGTATCAACAAAATAATGAAGTTGCCTCAATTAAAGGCTACGCAACAGGTGTATTTTTAGTGGAAAACATACTTGCTCAATCGCTTACCCAAGCACAAAATAAGATGTTTAATATCGCTATTTATGAAGCCAATGCTACCAACCCGTTTTATTCAAACGCCGAAAATGTGCCGACCAAAAGCAATAAGCTTACAACCATCACGATTAATTTTGCAGGGCAAACATGGCTAGTTGATTTAACGATTAAAGATGAGTTCCTACCGCATCAAACTAATCACATGACACTCTTTTTAATTATTCTACAGGTCATTGTAAGCTCACTTATTTTACTGGTATTACTGTTATTCAATCATCAACATATTGCTCTATCGCGCTTAGTAGCGGAACGTACTCGCTCGCTTGTCAGAGCTAAAAAGCAATCTGATTTAGCGAATCAAGCTAAAAGCCGGTTTTTAGCCAATATGAGTCATGAAATTCGTACGCCGCTTAATGCGGTGATCGGTTTTTCAACCTTAGCTAAAAGTGAAGATAGCGCTGAAGTTCTCATCGGTTATCTAAATAAAATTAATTTAGCTTCTAAATCATTGTTAAGTTTAATCAATGATGTACTCGATATCTCTAAAATTGAATCACAAAAGCTCACCTTGGAAGTCGCTCCTTTTGATTTAAATGCTCTTCTTGCCCGGATTAGCAGTATGTTCGAACAAAGCGCTGAACAAAAAGGCATTCACTGGAAAGTTGATAACCAATTACCAACTGATATTTGGTTTGAAGGTGATGTTATGCGAATTGAGCAAATTTTATTAAACCTGTGTAGTAACGCCATCAAGTTTACCTGCGAAGGTGAAGTAAGTGTCAGCGCATACTGTAAGGAGATCACCGATAAACGTAGGCAAATTACTTTGGCTATTAAAGACTCTGGCATCGGCATTGCGCCATCAGAGCAAAGTAAATTATTTGATGCATTCACCCAAGCTGATAACTCCACATCACGCAAGTTTGGTGGCACCGGGCTTGGCTTAACAATCGCAAAAGAACTTAGTTTGCTAATGTCTGGAGATATCAGCGTACAAAGCGAGCCAGGTAAAGGCTCCACATTTACCCTGTCTGTCGAGTTAAATACCTGTGCTGCGCAACAAGTAACGGCAAAGCACACACAACAGCATGTTGATTTAAGCAAACTAAAGATACTGGTTGCAGAAGATAACAGCGTCAATCAATTAGTAATAAAAGCAATGCTTAGCTCTTTGGGGATCACTCCAACACTGGTTGAAAATGGCGAATTAGCAGTAGAGCAAGTTAAAATAAATGACTTCGATTTAGTGTTAATGGATTGCCAAATGCCCATTATGGACGGTTACCAAGCCACCGCCTTGATACGTCAAATTAAAAGTACTGAACAATTACCCGTCATTGCCTTAACCGCTGATGTAATGCCTGAGGATAAAGCCAATGCCTTAGCAATTGGTTTTAATCAGCATCTTGCAAAACCCCTCGAACTCGATAAGCTAACCGAGTGCCTAATCAATTATGTAGATGTTTATGAGCCTTAATGGAATATTACTAACTCTCACTTTAATAACAACCTCTAGCCTTGCTATCAGCCAAACCAACTGCGTTACTCAGTTAACTGATTTAAACTATATTATGAACAGCAAAAAGCAGGGCCTATTACGGTTTGAAAAAAGCAATGCTAATACGGATTTTTCCTATCATAGTGAGCAAGCATTTAGTGATTATTTAAGCTTTGCATACCAACATATTTTAGCGGCAAACCCGCGCGCATCAATGCCTTGCCCTATTTTAACTGATACCTATCAGCTTTTAGTTAAACAACAGCAACGCACTAGCCCCCCTAATATAGTTGATCTTATAGCGCCATTTGAATTACGCCAAAATAACAACCACAAAGCAGTTCTATTAATTCATGGCCTTACCGACTCTCCATTTACCTATCATGACTTGGCACAAATTTACTTTCAACAAGGCTATACCGTACGTACTTTGCTGTTACCAGGCCATGGCACCGCAGCTAATGCACTAAGCAGTATTAATGCCAAACAATGGCAGCAAGCTGTAGACTATGCAATTAAACGTACTATAAAAGATTTTGATCAGGTGATTTTAGGTGGCTACTCTACAGGCGCAGCCCTATTACTTAATTATTTAACTGTCGAGCCCGTTGACCCAAAAATAACTGCACTGATGCTATTTTCGCCCGCCACTGAACCACACAATAAAAATGGTTGGCTGGCGAAGTGGATTGACCGTATTCCCTTTGTGAATTGGATAGATAAAGACGCCGATATTGATTTTGCTAAATATGAGTCGTTTCCATTTAATGCAGCAACCGCAGCCGATGATGCTATGCGCTCCATCGCGTTACCAGAACTAATCGAGCGTCAATTACCAAACTTAGCTATTTTTTCAGTGATGAGTGATATAGATACCACCATTGATACCCGTGCATCGCTGCTATTGTTAAGCGCCTTACATGATGTAAAGATACGCCCTGCAAATAGCTTAGATACCTTGGTTTTTTACGGTGATAAAACAACCATTACCAGTGGTTTTCCAAAAGACTATAGGGTATTAAATCCACAGTGCAAAAATACAATCTGTAAAAACATTCATGGTATTTCTCATATTGCCGTAGTTAACTCACCTGATAACCCTTACTACGGTATTGCTGGCGCTTATCGCAATTGCGGCAGTTACCTCGATGATGATACTTTGTATAAGCAATGTAAAACGACCGAAAAACCTAATATTGGCGAGCGTACTGCAGAAAATATTGCAGCATTTCCAACCTTTCAACGTCTGACTTACAACCCTTACTTTACTGAACAAGCACTCTATATAAAACAGTTTATAAAGCAGGTTGAAGGCTCGCAGGGTAATCAATAATGAGTATATTTAGTCACCGCTGGTTAACCAATATCAGTGCAATAGATACCGCTGTTTGGCAGCAGTTTTTTGCCGATAATCCATTTACTGATCATGCATTTTTATTTGCATTAGAACAAAGCCAATGCGTATCAGCCGCGTCTGGTTGGCAACCGCAACATTTAGCCATTTACCAAAATGATACTTTGGTGGCATTAGCACCCGGCTATCTAAAAAGTCACTCTTATGGCGAATATGTATTTGACTGGGCATGGGCTGAAGCTTACCAGCAACATGGTTTAGAATATTACCCTAAGTGGTTATCTGGCTCACCGTTTAGCCCTATTGAAGGTCAACGCCTTGCGATTGCACACTCACACCCAGAACAAGTGTATCAGTACATAACAAAGACTTTAACAGCTCAATGTGAGCAACAAGGTTGGTCTGGCTGGCACATTAACTTTTGCTCGCAACTGCAAGTCTCTCAACTCACACCACATCAAGGTATGCATCGTATTGGCGTGCAGTTTCAATGGCAAAATCAAAACTACGCTACTTTTGACGATTTTTTAGCGCAGTTAACCGCACGAAAACGTAAAGTATTGAAAAAAGAACGTAATAAAATAACCCAGCAAAATATTAGTATTAAATGGCTGCAAGGTGAACAGATAACTAAAGCTGTGATGAGCCAGTTTTGCGAATTTTACCAACGCACTTATTTAAAACGCTCTGGCCACATGGGTTATTTAAATCATGACTTTTTTATTTTGTTACATGCCTTAATGGCCGATAAACTGGTGATCATGCATGCCATCCATGATCACGAAGTGGTCGCTGCAACACTGAGCTTTAAAAATAATGACACACTATACGGGCGCTATTGGGGAGCTATAGCAGAAATTGATTGCCTGCACTTTGAGCTTTGCTATTACCAAGGTATTGAATATTGTATTAAACATCAGCTTCAGTGTTTTCACTCAGGTGCGCAGGGCGAGCATAAAATAGCACGAGGTTTTGCACCGGTATTTACTCACTCCGTACATGCCGTAATGGATGCTACTTTTAGTCCTGCGATAGCAGATTACTTACAACGTGAGCGTCAGCATATGCGCATCTATCATCAGCAATGCACTGAATTATTACCTTTTAAGATTGATAACTAATGACGTTTAAAAATCAATAACTGATTATTAGCAGGCATCGCAATATCATCAACAAGCATTAACCCTGCTTGCTCAGCTAATTGCTGTACCCATTCGAAATCACGAATGCCACTTTGGCAGTCTTGCTGATTTAAAAATTCATCAAAACGCTGATTACTTTCACTGGTAAAGTTGCCGTTGTATTTAAATGGGCCATAAATACACACGAGACCTTTTGACGCTAAATGCTTATTAACACCAGTAAAAAATTGCTCAACTAACGGTTTGCTGACGATGTGTAACGTATTAGCAGTATAAATAGCATCAACGGTATTTATTGGCCAAGGGCGATTTAGATCTAACTCTACTGGTGCGTGCAAGTTATCTAGCTTTGCTTCATCAAGCCACTGTTTAATACCATTATGATTAACCAAGCGATCACTGGTATGCCATTGTAAATGAGGAAAATTAGCAGCGAAGTGCACGCTGTGTTGCCCCGTACCTGATCCCACCTCTAACACACTCTCGACTTGTGCTAAATATCCTGTGATGACGCTTAATATTGGATTTTTATTATTTTCACACGCTTGCGAGAAAGGTTTCGTCATATATATTTCCAAGCATCTCAATACAGATGCACCAAGATTGGTAAAGTATGCCCATTAGTAAAGCAAATCTTGCAACAGATGTCGCTATTAAATAATTAATTTTATATAAAAACTATATAATTCAAAGTAATAAAAAAAATATTGAGCATGGTATGAGTTATGCATTTATCTAATTGAATCAACCAAACGGAGAAGATTATGTATATATCACCTTATACCGCCCTAGACGCTGCAATTGCGGCAAGTGAAAAACCAGTAACAGATAAAATAGGCTGTGATGAACGTGCCACTGTAATTGATTTACTATCGCAAACAAATCAACAAAATCAGGCGTTAATACATGAAACAGACCAAATATTTATTCTTGGCTACAATTAAAAAACTCACCTTCCGCCAATATTTACAATTTGTGACTTGCACCGAAACCGATTAACTGTAATGATAATAATTACCATTACAGTTAATCGGTTTTTCTTATGCATGAACATCACGCTATGCTTTATTATCAACAGCAAATGAAATGTATTTGCCCGCGACCTGGGCTACATGCGCCAGCTTTAGTGGCAAATTACATTGAAGCTGGCCTGAGTGCTGCACGTCATTACGAAAAAAACCACAGTCTATTGCTGCAAGAACTCTATCTAAGACGCACTTTCCATGAAATCCTCAACAAAATGTGCGACTCTTTAGTCCATTGTGCAATTCGCAAACAATGTTTAGAGCAACTTTATAAACCGTTACTGGCATTAAAGCGCTTTTATAGAAGTCATAATAGTATCAAGAAATACCTGATACTAGAGCGTGAAGCCCGTATCCTCAGTCACGAATTTAACCCTTTCTAGGAGTTTTCATGAGCGAATTTAGAACCGAATCAGATAGTATGGGCGAATTACAAGTCCCTACAGATGCACTTTATCAAGCGCAAACTCAACGTGCTGTAAATAACTTTCGCATTAGCGATTTAGTAATGCCAAAACAGTTTATTACCGCTCTTGCTTATATCAAACAGGCCGCAGCGCAAAGCAACTACGAGCTAGGTCATCTCAGTAAAAATAAAGCACAGTTAATCGAGCGCGCATGCCAAGAGATCATTGATGGCGAACATTTAGAACACTTCCCTATTGATATATTTCAAACAGGGTCAGGTACTAGCACTAATATGAATGCTAATGAGGTGATTGCAACTTTAGCAAGTCGTTATGGTGATGAGGTTATCCATCCCAACGACGACGTAAACATGGGGCAAAGCTCTAACGACGTGATCCCTACCACTATTGCTGTAAGCAGTGTAATTAACGTGGTGTATGAACTATTTCCGGCGCTGGATCAGCTATCCCAAACGTTGGAGCGCAAAAAGTCAGAAATAGGTGAAATCGTAAAAACGGGTCGAACTCATTTGATGGATGCTATGCCAGTGACATTTGCGCAAACTCTAGGGTCTTGGCAACACCAAGTTGATAGTGCAATGGCAGGGATCCGCTATAGCCTTGAAGGGGTATCTGCTTTAGCGCAAGGAGGCACAGCCGTTGGTACTGGTATAAATGCCGATCCCCTGTTTGCTGAGCAATTTTGTAAAAATCTCAGTGCCAACGTCGGCGTACGCTTTGTGCCAAGCAAGAACTTTTTTTATAACATAGGTTCGCAAGACACCATTGTCGCTTTATCAGGGCAGCTAAAAGTACTCGCGGTTGCACAAATGAAGATAGCAAACGACCTACGTTGGATGAATTCAGGTCCACTAGCTGGCCTTGGTGAAATCGAACTAGAAGCTTTACAACCCGGTTCATCAATTATGCCCGGTAAAGTAAATCCTGTGATCCCTGAAGCGGCAGCCATGGTTAGTGCACAAGTGATTGGTAATGACGCAACAATTACTGTTGCAGGTCAATCAGGAAACTTCGAACTCAATGTAATGCTACCTGTAATAGCTTACAATATTTTGCAAAGTATTGAGTTACTGGCAAATAGTAGCCAAGCATTAGCAGATAAAGCGATTCGATCCTTTAAAGTGAAACACACAAATATCGACAAAGCACTCGCCAAAAACCCCATATTAGTGACCGCGCTTAATCCAGTCATTGGTTATGCTAAAGCAGCTAAAATTGCCAAACAAGCATATCAAGATGGCCGTCCAATTCTTGATGTTGCTGAGCAAGAAACTGACCTATCACGTAGTGAGCTGGAAGCTTTACTC
This sequence comes from Pseudoalteromonas sp. SG43-7, assembly GCF_014164295.1. Lineage (NCBI taxonomy): Bacteria > Pseudomonadati > Pseudomonadota > Gammaproteobacteria > Alteromonadales > Pseudoalteromonadaceae > Pseudoalteromonas > Pseudoalteromonas sp. SG43-7. The sequence goes on along the minus strand of NZ_JACJEY010000052.1, from coordinate 8,291 downwards.
AATCCCGCAAAATTAACCCAAGGCGGACTATAAAAATATTAAACCCGTCCTTAGTGTCGGGTTTAACCTTTGAATGCCATAGTTTTTATTGCTGTGTTATCTGCAAAGTGTATGATGGTGGTTACTTGTTCACCACTATGAAGGTTTATCATGCGCTTATTTATTATCGCGCTTCTACTGCCGTTATGTTTATCGGCTTGTTCTGATGCTGCGACCCCGAATAACAACCAACTTAGCCCGGCTCCTGCAGCGCTAGTTAAAAATAATCAAGCGACTAAGTTAAATCCGCAAACAGAAGTTCCGGCAACAAGAGATAACATTAAAAAGGTCCACCAGCAATTACAGACACAAATTGCAGATCTAAACTGCGATAACAGCTCTCAATGTAAAGTATTACCGGTTGGTAGCCGTGCGTGCGGCGGCCCTAGTAGCTATATTGTTTACTCTAATAAAACGGCCAATGAGCAAGCCGTTGAAAAGTTAACTCAGCAGATCACCAGCCTTGAAAGCCAATTTAATGCACAGAACAAGATGATCAGTATTTGTCAGCACCTGACTGCCCCTGCGGCTCAGTGTATTGAAAATAAATGTGTTAAACTAGAAAGCTCTGCGACAAGTGTTTATTAAGGGAAACCAATATGAGTCGTTCATCATATTCTAAATTTTTAGTAACAACAGCCAGTTTGCTGATCCTCAGTGGTTGTGTCAGCACTTCTGACTCAACACCAGCAAACGGCAATACAAATGTATCTAAATTAAATAGCGCATTGGCTGAGTTAGTGCAAGATAATAGCTGTACCGCGAGTTTTCAATGTAAGGTGCTTGAAGTAGGCCAACGCGCCTGTGGTGGTCCAAGCCGCTATGTAGTGTACTCAACCTTGCAAACACAACAAGAAAATGCAGAACAGTTAGCGGATCAAATTACTCAGCAAGAAACTGCCAATAATAAAACCAATGGTTTAAATGATTGTTTACCGGTTTTACCTGTGCAAGCATTATGTATTGATCAGCAATGCCAGTCGTTTGAGCTAAAATAGTCGCTCTGCTGCAACCGCGCTATACCAATAATGGGATCAGCGCGGAAATTACCACGACCGCCACAATACAAATCCCTGCTTTAAAAATAAAATGCATCGGCATCTGCTTTTTAACCCAATAGGCATAAATAAACCGTAAGAAATAACTCGCTGCCGTGCCAAACAAAGCAAAAATTAGTAGATAGGCGATTAAAATAATATTCACAACAACTCATTATTTGATAATTTAAGCCCTAAGTGTAAGGGCTTAATAATCAGAAGGCAAAACCTAGCGTTTACTAGTTCGAGCAATCAGTAACTCAGCAACTTGCTGTTTTACTGCCCGCTTATCATCTGGGGCAACGCCAAAGCGTTCAGCAAGTAATGCTATTTCTTCATCATTAAGGTTAAATGATAAACGTTGACGCGTTTTTTTTGATTTAACCTCAAGTGATAAAATTTTGCGGATCATATCGGATGGCGTTAGCTCTTGATCAATGGCTTGCTTTTTTATCGATTTTTGCACTTCACTGCTAAGATCAAACGCCATTTGCGTGGCTCTTACAGCCTGCTCCTGACGTAACCATTTATCTTTTGCATTACTCACTGCGCATCTCCAGGGAACAGATCAACAATGTCTGTGATTGGTCGGGTTAAAGTGAGTGATACTTCAGTTTCTCCACCATCCCAAATCTCAATGTTTAAACCATGGCTCCCATCGCTCGACTCAAGGCAAATCATTTCGCATGGTTCGCCACCTTCTTGCTCATAGCGTGGTAATGGCTGGCTACGATAATCTTTATTATGAAAATAACACACAAATGGTGATTCACTTTGTTGATAGCTTTTAGCTAAAAACTGCATGTAACGCTCTGGTGTATTTTTCACTTCTAAGTAGGTTAAATCGTCTTCGTCAAAGATGCGCGCAAACTCATCCAGTGTGAAGATTTCATCCACTTCATCACGTTGGATTTTGATTGAAAAATTCGCCCACTCTTCACCATCGCTGCGCTCTATTTGCAAAAAAACCACCTTGCCAGCATCACTTTCAAGTACTAGCTCATAATCTGCACTGTGCTGATATTGATAAGTTTGCACATCGGTAACGCGCAATGTTTGCCCTTTTAGCCAACTTGGGTAAGCAAACGAATCAATCACTGTGAACATATCACCTTTTTTAAGTTCACTAGGGTGATTTAATTGGCGTTCAGGGGCTTTTTTAGACTTAAAGAAGTTAAACATAGACTGCCTCATAAGCAAAAAAGGTAACTTATAATAAGTTACCTTTTAATAATCGTAATTGCGCGTTAGCCGTTTTGCTTCGCTTTAATACGCGCTAAGATATCTGCACTTTTTGGATTGCTATCACCAATTCCAGCTTCAGCCATTTTAGCTTTAAGATCATCGCCATTAGTGTCAGCTTCAAGTACTTTAGCAGCACCAAGCTGGTCACTACGATCTTGTTGACGTTGCTTAATACGCTCAAGTGATTGGCGTGCATTCGTCATCGACGAGCTATTAGTATTAAGTGTGCTATTTACTGCCATTGTTGCTTGTTGCACGCTTTCAGTGGTTTTAACCATAGTAAGCTGACGTTGGTTTTCTTTGATCGATTTTTCAGCATCTTTTACTTGCTGCTTCAACGTTACAATGTGATTGCTAAAACCAGCTAACACTTGATCATGCTCTGCTTTTTCAGCTTCAAAGTCGCCAATTTTCTCAGCAATTTCTAGCGCTAACGGTTCATTACCTTTTTCAAGTGCTTGACCTGCATACGCTTCGTGCTCAGCAATTGAGGCATCTAATGCGCTAATCTTACGCTTCGTTTGCATTTCTTTAGCCATCACTTCAGTTAGGCTTTTTTTAGCACGCTGCAGCGCGTTTTGCGCATCAGCAATTTCTTGTTCAAAGATACGAATCCCATTCGCGTCAACAATTGCTTCGCCCGCTTCACGCGCGCCGCCACGTACTGCTGTAAATAACTTTTTTAAAATACTCATAATCTTAACTCCACTTAAAATAGCTAGCTGTTAATCGTTTAAATAAATGGTTACCGCTTCTAATGCATCGATGGCATTATCAGCTAAAGTAACTAGCTCATGGGTAATATCATCAAACGATGAATTAACCGACAAAGCACCAAAGATCGCATATTTATCATCAATCTTCGCAAATGCACTCAGCGGGATTGGTACATTCAAACGTAATAAGGTTTCATTCAACTCATCACGTAGTTCAGGCTTCACTTCCTCATCAGCGAACAAATAGCTAATACATAACAGCTGCTCTTGTGTCTGAGTAACAAAAATAGGAAGCTCATCATTGCCATCTACTATGACTTGCAACACATCTTGTTCGCCTGGATTGGCAATCAAGAAAGACTCAAAGTTAGCGCCTTCAGTTTCAAAAGATGCTAGTTTTATTGAAAGTTCATTTAATTCCATGTCTCTGCCTTTTGTCATTTGACATATTATGTCTGAGTTAAGATTCGCATGGTCGACATATTATGTCAACCATGATTTATTAATTTTTATACAATTCGCTTTCTATCTGCCATGCACTACGATAATAATCATATAAAGTACCTGAGCCTAATTGATTGACTTCAATATCATTTATTTGTTCAAAATAATGATTGGGGAATACGAATGCTGCCAATAAATATTTTTTACTGATCCATCTAGAAGCAACTGGTAAGCTTGTTATATCGCTAATTCTCGCACTTGCAGATTGACCTGTGGTGGTTGCAATCGTCCATCCCCATTGTCCAAATGATGGAATATTTTGCTGGTATTGCTCAACATGCTTAAAACCTGCCGCTTTGACTGTTTTACCAATACTTAAAAATGCTTTTTTAGCATGATAAGGCGAAGTTGACTGCACAGCCATTGCACCATCTGCGGCTAGTAATTGACGGATATGATTATAAAAATAGTCACTGTACATTTTATTTAAATCGGGATGATTCGGATCAGGTAAGTCAATAATGATGGTATCAAAACGCTTACCTTCATCAAGTAACCGCTCTACTTCAAGAAAAGCATCACCCACTTTAATATGCGATCGAGGATCAGCCATTGAGTGCTTATTAAGTTTAGTTAAGCGCTCATGAATAGCTGCCGGAGGATTAAATTCATCGTCATCATGACCAAATAAACTAAGTAACTGGGCATCTAAATCAATTAAGGTGACTTCTTTAACAGGCCACTTCAATACGTCTCTTAGTGCTAACCCATCACCACCGCCTATAATCAATACATTATCGTGACGGTTCGAGGCTAATAATGGCGGATACACTAACATTGAATGATAAATTTGTTCATCAATGCTAGAAAACTGTAAGCGGCCGTTTAAGTAAAGATCGGTAATTGGATCGGGTTGATTGCGGCTCAATCGCTCGGTTAACACCAGATGCTGATACTTAGTCGCTTCAGAATAAATAACTTTATCCTTATAAAGCACATTGCTTAAATCTTTCATCCAGCTACTACCAAGCATTAAAATAAAACCAAATAACACCAGTAAAGCGATATGACATACCAGTAATAGTTTGGCGTAACGGACATAGCTATGATAACGCCATAAGAATGCCAAACCTGCGATAATATTAAATAGCGCAGTCCATGCTGCAGCCTGCATGATTGGCATAGCCAACATAATGCTAACCCAAATAGCCGCTCCAATACCTGCACCTATATAGTCGGCACCGTAGATCGTGCCAGCATTATTTTCTAAGAAACGACCATAAACATGCTGACGTATGCGAGCGATAAGTGGAATTTCCATACCGATTAATAGACCTAACAATAAGCCAAATACATAAGGAAGGAATCGTGACCACTCTTGGAGTTTTTGAAATATATAGCCGTTAAGAATTACATCAGCTGGTAGATTAAAAATGTCAGAAAAAATATGCGGTAAAGAATAACTAACAGCAATAACGCTGGCTATAGCTAAGATACAGCCCATACCAACAAGTGCAATAAGACTTTCAAGCCAAGCAAAGGCGGTAAAGGCATCCTTAAACCAACGCGCTAAAAAAGCCCCTATACCCATTGCTACGATCATAGTGCCTATCATCGCATAAATAGCGCTCTCTACAGAGCCTAAAACTCGTCCGGCATAATGAGATAGCAGATATTCATAAATAAGGCCACACCCAGCGAGTATGGCCATAACAGTAATTAATAAAAAATCATGCCCAAGTAAGGAGTACTTACTTGGGCTTTGCTTAGAATGTGACAAGTTTTACGCGCCTAATAGAGTTGCCATGGTAATACCCACAGCAAACGAGATTGCCGCTGAAATAGTTGCTACACCCACATTTTTTTGACGGTTCACTTCGTCTGATATATCGCAACCTGAAAGGATAATTTTAATCGTAATTAAATGCAGTACGATAAATGCAATTAAACTAATCAAAGCGCTAATCGCCCAGAAAATCAAGCTGGTGTTAATGCTATCTGCAGCATAAGGCGCGATACCTGAAGCCGCAGTAAGCGCAAGCGCGCTACCGATTAAAAAGCCAGCATAGCGAATACCAACAGCCAAGTTACCGTCAACAATTGCTTGTTGTAGGCAATCTCCACTTCGGTTAGTACGCTTAAATAGTTGTACGCGATACTGGCTCACGAGCAATAACGCAATGCTACCAATAATAAACGCTGCTATAACGATTGGTAAACCATGCCAGCCTTCTGTAGCCACCCAAAATAGCGCTGAGCGAATCACGATTGCCACACTCACAACATGGCCAAAATCAATCACCGCGGCAGTTACATTACCCTTCACTATTTCATCATGTAAGCTGACTTTGCGCAGTGCCACTTTATCTTGAAAAAAGTGCCCAAGCTTTATTAGCACAATAGCTAACAAACCATAAGCTGCCATTTGCAATGCTTCTTGCTGTAAGCTCACTGCAAATGCACCACTGCTTACACCCGTCAGCACAATTGCTAAAGCAACTAAGCCAGCAGCAAAGCTAATACCAAACGCAAAATTATCACGCTCAGTGATCTCATCATTGGCATGTAAGTTAGATACCCAACCTTTGATATATTTAAGACTCACAAACAGTGCAATAATAATCGCAAAATCAATCGCGATTGCTTGTAGTGACCACATAGTTATTCCATTAAATTCGTACATATTCTTTAAACTCCAACACTAAATCTTTAAATAGCCGTTTACTTACCGCGACTGACACCGCGAGAGGTTCTATTATTGCTGTTTCTGACCGATCCCGAGTCTTTACTATAGCTACTGGTTTTGGAGTAACTACTGCGACTTTTTGGTGGTGTATAACTGCTACGACTTAACCCAGAAGCCCCAGTTTTTTTAGATGCATAAGGGCTTGTGAATTGCTTACCTTGGCGTTGATACGATTGCTTAGTACGTGTTTCAACGGCGGTTTGTGCTTTAATTTGCTTAGGGCTAGAATAACGCGCACGACCATAATCATTATAATAACTATACTTACGGCGCTTGCTCCAACTACCATATTCAACACGATCAAATACATCACCTAAAATGCGGTACATGCCATACCACTGCCAAAAGCTGATACCGCTACTGTTAGTTTGCCAATTACCATAATTAGGATTGCCGACTAACTGGTTGCCTTCACCAACCCCTTCAGCCTGCTGACTGATTGCACCGACACGCGCAAGCGAGCCACCCGACATATCAGCAAGCATATTAATAGGATCGGTCAAAGCATCCGAAAATAAAGCGGGCTTTGCAGCATCTCGCAACAAATCAATATTTTGCAGTGTTTCATCGTAAGGAGGAATAAGGTAAGTACTTTTGATATCAGCTAAGCGTTGTTGCAAACCTGAGTAAAGCGGGCCTTTTCGAGTTGCATCTTGCACGAGCACGCCAGCAATTTTAGCTAGCTCTGGCTTTTCATTGCTAAGTATACGGCCATATTCGCTTAATAAAGCGGCATTACGAATTGAGCCGTTATCTAAGGCACTACCAAGTCCTGCTAACTCAACTTCAGCTTTAGCTATAGATTGTTTAATTGTTTCTTGTAACTGCTCTTCTTTCGATTGACAGCCCATAAGTAAGCTTACCAAACAAAATAAACTGATAAGTTTCCAAGCTTTTATATTCGACATTCATGTCACCTGATTTACTAAATTAACCCAGCTAGTTTTACACAGCTCAGAAAGTAAACCAAGGATGAAATTGCAACAAGATAATATTTTCTAAAGGTCAAAGGCTACGCTTTACTGCACTCAACTTTTAATTAGCTAGATGACAGCTACAGTCTCGACACGGGATCCCCATTCATAGTCGACAAACTCCCACACAAACATGAAGCGCTCAGCTCTTCTGCTTTATAAGCATAAGATCAGCGAGTAAACCTAGTAATAGTTTTTGTAATTTAGTTGGGTGCCCTCTCATTTGAATTTAAAAAAGTGCTCATTTAATAATGGATACTTAAACGTACAAATATCCATTACATAGTATGGCCTAGCTAACCAGATTGAATAATTTGTTCTTATTACATTGACAATGTTGCCTCATTAAAATAATGTAAAAAAGGTACAAAGCAGAGAATGAAAAATTCTCCAATTATATAATAAGGAATTTTTAATGAAGAAAATGTCTATTACCGCTTTTCTAATGTCTTCACTAGTTTAAAGCACTCAAGCATTCGCCGCTGATTTCAGTATAACTAAAGAGAAGCAACCAAGCAGGATGCTAGTATTAAGCTCTGCCGGTGGTCTGTCATCATCTCTATTTTCTATATTACATGGCGATTTAAGAGATATTCCACTTGAGAGTAAAACAGATAAAATTACTGGGATTAATTACACATCTGCAAATTACCCAGATTCTTTTGGCGAGATTGTTGAATTGTGCTTTTATCGAGCATATAACAACAATCCCGTTAAGTGCGAACCAATTGTGCCAAACTCTACTGGAGAGGTAACAGTATTTAATGGTGAGAGCTTCAAACCAGGTATTCAAGTATCAATTGTTCATAGAGTTGAAGCAACTGGTACTTTCCATTATTCAACACCAAATAGAATAGAATAGAAAGTATAACTTTTAACTACACAACTAACTAATTAACACCTTAGACTCCAAATTTAATCAAAGGAGTCTATTTTCGTTTAGAGGGTCAATAGTATGGATATACCGTAAGCGTCTAGCAAAATGCACCTGCCAGTAACTCGTCAAACCGATTAAACTATTTCTTAATTTCAATTAGGAGATAGCCATGAGAAAAATGCGTAGCCTTGAGCAGTGGCGCAACATTATCGA
>NZ_JACJEY010000051.1:0-35314 GCF_014164295.1 Pseudoalteromonas sp. SG43-7 | reverse complement strand
TGCTTGGTAACAATAGCGTTTTGGACCCACCTGACCCCATGCCGAACTCAGTAGTGAAACGAAACAGCGCCGATGATAGTGTAGCATTTGCTATGTGAAAGTAGGACATTGCCAGGCTCCAAATTGAGAAAGCCGCTTCAGAAATGAAGCGGCTTTTTTACGTCTGTAGGAAAGCTAATGGCTTCGAGCCGTCAGTATTAACCTTTGACATGCGTGCATTGCCATTTTTAATCTTGAGAAACTAGCGCCCTTTAAAAGGAACTGCTATCTAGAAAATGTACTTCTAAAACAACCCATATTCTGCTGTTTCTTCAGCATGTTGATGCATTAAGTGATCAGGTCTAAAGATTGCACTTGGGTCTATGAGTACGCTGTGTTTATTTTCCAGCTTAATAAGGCCACGCATCATATTCTTAGTTTGCGAATCAATATCAAAACCGACATCTGTGAGCTTATCTAACGGTTTGATATTTTCTTTTTTGTAGCTGATATTATCTTCGACTTTATCAACGAGTAAACCTATGTGAGGGGTTCTGCCATCTTTTGTGGTGAAGATGATAATGGGTTTATGATCGAGCAAGATCTGTTCTTTGGCAGATTCAAACAATCTGATGAGTTGCATGTAGTTGCTGTTACGCTCTATGCTCAGTTCAACTAGCGCTTGTTTTTCGTTGTTTTGTTTTACCAACTCGATTAATTTATTCGCTTTTGTATATAGCCGACTATGAGGGGTTTTAAAGCGTTCTATAATTGCTTTGAGATCTTCATTTTCAGTTTTGAAATGACTGTACCATTTTGCAAAATTTGACTGCTGAACGTCGGTATTATGATTAAACGGCTGATTATGTTTGATACTATTCTCTAGTGCAGTAAACCATTCTTGTTGCTTTTGTTGCCACTCGCTAAATAATTCGACTAATGATTGATTGGTTTCTTGTGTTGATTGTTTGTTGAGAATAATACCTAGATCAAATATTGGAGTGGGGGTTTCCATATAGTCTTTAACACCAATAAAACTTTTATTGTCGTTAGGTAATGAGGTTAAATTATCTTCAAAGCGTTCAGTTAAAAGTATGTCGAGAATTTTTAATGAAATTGTTTTCTGGCCTACTCTAAAATTAATTAAGTCCATAGTGTCCTCACCTCCTAAATATATAGCTTAATAATAGAACATTATTTAGAAAGCGCAGCTATTTTGTTAAAACACAGAGCGATAGACAGTATGCTTATTCTTATCAGTTTTATTGACGAATAACGCGTTTATTTGTTTATCTTCACTAAAAATAATATTTAGGCGCTGCATTAAACAATTATGTTGCAGTGGTTGCGGGCAGCGTTGTGCTGCGGCGCTAAACACCATTGCATTGAGATAGCCTTCAAAGTGCAGACGATTAGGTGTGTTAATTTGCGCTGCAGCCATATCTTTTAAGAATTCAGTGCACCAATAGGCGTTACATTTATTAGGGTTAGGGACTACTTCGGTCGCCATAAGTTTACTGGAGTATTTTAGGCGAGCAAATAAGTCATTGCTTGAGGCAAAAGATATGCTGGTGTAGTCAGGCATAAACTGTTGTTCATGGGCACTATTTATAAATTCAGATAATGGTTTGTATGTGCCTACTAAGCAAATGGCAGTAGCACCACTGGCTTTTAGTATTTCTAAGGCGCTCATTATCTCATTACTGTTTCGTTGATAGCGCGCGACTTTAACTGGCTTTAGATTATGTTTGGCGAGCGATTCTCGCAATCCAGATTCTACTACAAGACCAAATTCATCTGCTTGAATTAAAAACCCAATACGTGTGTGATTGTTTTCTTCGACTAGGTATTTTATTTGCTCGTCAGCTTCATCATCGTAGCTAGCTCTTATGTTGAATACATTAATTGTTGGCTGATAATGCAAAAATTTAGCGCCGCTGTAAGGCATTAAATATGGAATTTGCAGTTGTTCAAGGATTGGTAAAACAGCAAAGCTTGTTGGAGTTCCCATTGCACCGAATAGCGCATCTACTTTGTCTTGATAAATAAAGCGACGAGTATTACTTACTGCGCGTTTTGGTTCATAACCATCGTCGGCGACTATTAATTCTACGTGTGCTCCGTTGATACCTGCGTTTTTATTTAGCTTGTTAAAATAGATATTACTACCTAGGTAAAGTTGTTCACCAATTTGTTTGGCAGGTCCTGTTAACGCGGTAGACATGCCTAATTTTATCGCTGGCTTGTTCTCGGCATAGGCGAAATTGCTATGTGAAAATGAAAAGAAGAAAAGAACGCTAAGGTAATTTTTTAAGTAAGTATTGTTCATACCAATTAGTAACAGCCTGTTTGAATAGTTTATCGAGTGATTTTTTACCACGGATCTGTAAAACTATTTGTGCCTTTTGTGATGACCAGTTTTGTAATATTAGTCTAATAAAAAGACATTTGGTATTTTCATCGCAATTAGATAAGCTGCTTGGTGTGCACCAAAGTGTCCGCCACAATAAAGGTTTGATGGTAAAAATTTGGTAATCTGTTGTTAGTAATGCAGCTAGACGTGTATCTTGGATGTTATCAGCGTTATGTTGAGCACAGTCACGCAGTACTTGTTCGACTAATTGTTGATCTAACTGATTGAAATGATCAAGTAGTTGCAATGCAAAGTCTGATTGAAAATCAGTTTTCAGATTTTTAATTAGCGAGCTGCGATCAGTTAAACTTTTAGCCACAAGAGCTGCATGTTCTGCAGTCGCTTTATCTTGGATAAAGCCTAGTTTAACTAAACTAAACCCCGCCATTTGCCAAAACTTGAGTAGGCTCGCATTAGCGCCAAAGCTGGCTCCAAACCAGTCACAGCTCGATGCTAGTTGCTGTTCACAATGAGCAATAAGTTGTGAGCCAATACATTTACTATGCTGTGATGGAGCTACAGCAATGCGCACAACACGAGCACACAACCTTGTTAGTACGTCAGCATTAGCACTTAACTGTGCTAATGTTTGCGCCATCAAATGCCCCTGTGGGCGACGTTGACCACTAACAACCTGTTGACTCAAGTCTGCGGTTAAACCGCCTTCAATCGCAATTAGGCATACTGCAATAATAACGCCTTGTTGCTGACATACAAAGATGCGTTGCTCTGTCGCGTCGAGTAAGTGGCGCAAGTCATTTACGCTAGTTTGATAATGCGCTAATGCTAATAGCCCAATGACTTGACGCAGTAGTGCTTCATTTTCAGCAAGGTGTTGGGGAGTCAGTTCAGAATAGAGCAGAGCGCTGGTGTCTAGCGTAATATCTTGATAATCGGCGTCAAGTGCTAACAAATTACAAATATGCTGTTCTAGCGGATCATTCGCTGCGAAGCGAATTGGTTGCTCTAGAGTAACACTATGCATATTTTTATAATGTTGCTCTAGGTAACGTTTGAATTTTAAAGTATACCCGCGGCCATTCCCTTCATAACCTACCATAGTGCTGGCAAATATAATGCGGGGATAATGCGTGAGCATTTTAATTAATAATGGTACTGGGATCGCAGCAGCTTCATCAACCAACAATACATCACAGTCAGGTAGTTCATTTAGTAATTGATCGGGTGCGATATAATGCAAGTTGGCGAGTTGTTTATCCCGAGTTTGATAGCTTAATCCTCGTGCTGCGGCAAAGTGTTTAAAACAGCTGTGTAGGGCGTTAAACTGCTGTGCACAAATGAGTATTTTTTTATCGTTAAGTGTTGCAGCAGCAAGCCCTAAAGCCGCCGATTTTCCACGGCCACGATCTGCGCTGATCAATAAAGGGCGATTGGCTCTACCGTTGGCAGTTCTAATGATTTGCTCGATGCAAAATTGCTGTTCAGTTAGGTTTATTTTACCTGCTAGCTGGCTTGTTTCTGGTAACGTTTGCCAGCCTGATTGTTGGCTCAGGTGCAGATACAAATTACTCTGGAGTAAGCGTGCCAAGCGTTGGTTAAAATAACTCTGCTGTTGTTGTTGAGCAAATGATTGAAAGGCGGTCAGTGCTGGGTCACACCAATAGTGTAAATCATCAAGTTCTGGCAACAATACAATAAATAAACCGCCAGCCTGAACAGTGCCACTAAGAGCGGCAAATTTGTCTGGCACTAAGCCACTAAAACCGTCATAAATAACATGCTGAAATTCTTGGCCAAGAATTTGATGAGTATGTTCAGGCCAGCTACTGTCAGTGAGTTCGCCACTAGTTGATAATACCTTAACAAGCGGATGGCAAAGTTGCTTGAGTAACTCATTAGCCTGTTGATAACACCAGTTTTGTTCGCCAGTAATGAGTAGCAATTGCCTATGTTTAGCATAGGCAATTTGCGGTAGGATATTACTTATTAACGAGTTAAATGGCTTGTAGTCGTGCATAAACAGTTACTAACCACTTACTACCAAAGTCATCAAAATTCACTTGTACGCGAGATTGAGCGCCACTGCCTTCGTAATTAATGACCGTTCCCATACCAAATTTTGCATGTAATACGTGTTGTCCTAAGCTAAAGCCACTTTCTTCAAATACGGCATGACTAACTGATGAGCTAAATCGTCCTGCTGCGGGTGGTCGCGATACTTGAGTTTTAATACGAATTTCTTCAATACAATCTTCAGGCATTTCACGTAAAAAGCGTGATGGACTGTGGTACTTTTCTTGACCATAAAGACGGCGGCTCTCGGCATGGCTAATATAGAGTTTTTCCATCGCACGAGTCATCCCGACATAACAAAGACGACGCTCTTCTTCTAACCGACCTGATTCTTCATTACTTTGTTGAGATGGGAACATGCCTTCTTCAACACCAACCATAAATACGAGTGGAAACTCTAAGCCTTTCGCTGAGTGCAACGTCATCATTTGCACTGCATCTTCATGTTCTTCAGCTTGGCCATCACCTGATTCCAGTGAGGTATAAGCCAAGAATCCTTGCAGTGGTGAGCTAAACTCTTCATCTTCCGGGAGTTCGTATTGGCCACAGGCGCTGATCAGCTCTTCTAAGTTTTCTACCCGAGCGCGGCCCTTTTCGCCTTTTTCTGCTTGATACATCGCCATTAAACCAGATGTTTGAATAGCGTATTTCGCTTGCTCTTCTAAAGTGAGATCACCAATTTTATCTTCAATATGTTCTACCAGTTCAACAAACTTAGTAACAACCGTCGCCGCACGTCCTGATAAATGTTGTTGTTCTACGATGGCTTTGGCGGCGTACCATAATGGTAATGATTCGCTACGCGCACAATCGCGAATATGGCTTAAGGTCTTATCGCCAATGCCACGAGCAGGAGTGTTAATCACTCGCTCAAATGCAGCATCATCCTGACGATTACCTACGAGCCGTAAATATGCCAGTGCATCTTTAATTTCCTGACGTTCAAAGAAGCGCATACCGCCGTAAATTCGGTACTTCAAGCCTTCTTGTAACATCGCTTCTTCAAGTACCCGCGATTGCGCGTTACTACGATATAAAATCGCCGCATCTTGTAGGGCATTACCAGCGTTTAACCAGCTGCGTAATTTGCTGCTTACAAAGCGCGCTTCGTCTAATTCGTTAAAAGCGGCATAAACAGAAATAGGTTCACCATCATTGCCATCAGTCCAGAGGCTTTTACCCATTCGGTCTGAGTTATTTTGAATAAGTGCATTAGACGCTTTTAGAATCGTGGCAGTAGAGCGATAGTTTTGTTCAAGGCGAATAGTTTCGGCTTTAAAATCGGTCAAAAAGCGCTTAATGTTTTCAATTTTAGCACCACGCCAACCGTAAATACTTTGGTCATCATCACCTACGATCATGATGCTGTTGGTATCGCCGGCTAATAATTTAAGCCATGCATATTGAATGGTGTTGGTATCTTGAAACTCGTCTACTAGCATATGGGCAAAACGTTGCTGGTAGTGACGTAGTAAGGTTGGATTATTTTTTAGTACTTCAAAACTACGTAATAAGATTTCGGCAAAATCAACTAATCCTGCTCGATCACATGCTTCTTGATAAGCGGTGTAAACTTTAAGCATCATTTGTTCGTTGATGTCGTAAGCTTGGATATCTTTGGGGCGCAGACCTTCATCTTTCTTGGCGCTGATATACCAGCCAAACTGTTTTGCAGGCCATTTTTTGTCATCAATATTCATGGCTTTTAATAAGCGTTTGATCATTCTAAGTTGATCATCAGAGTCTAAAATTTGAAACGCTTCTGGTAAGTTTGCTTCGCGATGGTGGGCGCGCAATATACGGTGTGATAAGCCATGGAAAGTACCAATCCACATACCACCTACTGGTGCTTGAAGGGCTTGTTCAACGCGCGTGCGCATTTCTTTAGCTGCTTTATTGGTAAAGGTTACTGCAAAAATACTATAAGCGGAGGCTTGCTCAACCTGCATTAACCATGCGATACGATGAACGAGTACTCGAGTTTTCCCAGAGCCTGCGCCAGCAAGCACCAGCATATTTTGGAGTGGGGCTGCAACTGCATCCCGTTGTTTATCATTTAAACCGTCGAGTAATTCTGAAACGTCCATCATCACGCCTTTTCAATCAATATTAAAAGCAGTATAACAGGTGTTTTTGTTAGGCTAAATAAAATACTGTTTTTATAACCAGTTAATTTAATACATAGTCTAAAGGCTTTAAAAACTTAATGATTCATTTATAGTCATTTTTTAGCTAAGCTAGATCAATGGTGTGAAGTGATATCGCCAATTTGACTTATATTTAGTAAAAATCACGATTTTAGCTAGTTCTTTGTATTACTGTTGATTTTAAAGTATTGATTTTTAATAACTAAATAATTGGCATGAAGAATGTAAGTAGATAAGAATAAAATTAAATTAATAATTGAGGTTAACATGGCAGAGCAAGGTTCAGGCGGTAATGTTATCGCAGCGATTTGTAATATATTTTTCCCAGGTTTAGGGCAGTTAGTTCAAGGCCGGATCATGGCGGCAATTGGTTTCTTCCTAGCGTGGGTTATTAGTGGCGCGCTTATTTATGTTGCGATTGGTTTTATATTACTGCCGATCGTCTATATTTGGGCAATCATTGATGCCGCGCGGTTTAGATCTTATCGGTAGCTGTATCACTTCAAAGAATAGCGCTTTTTAGCGCTATTTTTGTCACTGGCTTTATTTATTCATAGCTGACTAGGGTATAATCCCGATCATTAGTTGTATTTAGGGAACCTTATGGAATACCAGTTTATACGTGATCCAATCAGTGGCTTACGTATCAAAATTAGCAGTGAACATGCTGTTATTGGCCGTTGGCTTAATGAAGAAATCGGTAAAGATAAAATCGCCATGGTGCAGGCTTTAATCGCCTCAGTATCAAGTAGTTTTGAGCCGTTAACGCTACAGGGCCAAGAAATTGATTTGATTTTAAATAAAGATGAAGCCATTTTTGAAGCCCATGCCTTGCATCAAGACTCTGAAGATTTATTTGCTTATCAAGACGATGAACTGATGCTTGAAGAAAATGGTTTAAGTAGCGGCTGTGGTTTTGAAGATTTTGTAGACCTGATTAATTCATGGCAAGAATTTACTACAGGCAGGTAGCCGTCAGTTTTCAGTTAGCAAAATATCCTCGGGTGCCGCGTAATGAAATGCCCTTAGCTATATTGGCAATATTTGTGTTAGCGACCTCTGCGTATTAACCACAATCAGTACGTAGAATCGATTTCATCGAAGAGTATTTATCTGTATTATTACGGCAATTAAAATAGTAACTGGAAGAGATATGTCTGCCAATTTAAACAAACTAGTGGTGATGCTAGAAATGCAAAATGCCATGAACACCAAAGTTCATGATCAATGGTTTAGCCAAGGCTTTGAATGGTATCGCGCTATTTGGGTTGAATGCGCTGAAATGCTTGATCATTACGGTTGGAAATGGTGGAAAAAGCAAACTCCAGATACCGAGCAAGTTATTTTAGAATTGGTTGATATTTTTCACTTCGGTTTATCGTTACGAATTGATGGTGAGACCAGTTATTTAGAGCTTGCTAAGCAGTTGGAACAACAGTTAAGTGCACCGCAACAAGCTGATGATTTCAAACAAACGTTAGAAATTCTCGCCGCGTCAGCCGTCGCTGAGAAAACCTTTAATGCCGCAGCCTTCGCTGGATGTATGGCGCAAATAGGTATGGATATTGATGATTTATATCGAGGCTATGTAGGTAAAAATACGCTTAATTTTTTCCGCCAAGATCATGGTTATAAAGATGGTAGCTACATTAAAGAATGGCATGGCAAAGAAGATAACGAGCATTTAGTTGAGGTCGTTAAAAGCCTGAATACGGAACATGCTGATTTTGCAAAGCTTGTATATCAAGGCTTAGAGGCTCGCTACCCTAAAAATTAAGGCAGCATGTCACGAAAATCAGTGACGCTCAAATAGTCACTGATTTCATTGTGCGGTTGTTTACTATCTGGGTTTGCAACCGCCAATAAATGGCCAATACCATATTCTTTTGCGGCGTTTAGTACCGCTAAACTGTCGTCAACGAACAGCGTACGCTGCTTATCAAAACCTAAATCGAGTTGTACTTGCTGCCATAAGCTTTGCTGCTCTTTACTCACACCATATTGATGAGTCGACACCACACCATCTAAATAGTTATCAATATTGGTTTTTTCAAACTTGAGCATGACACTTTCCGGGTGTGCGTTGGTAAGTAAAATCAACTCTTTACCCGCTTTTCGCAACGATGTTAAAAATGCTGGTACATCCTCACGCATTTTAATGAGGTGCTGATGCTGATATTTTAGCTCCATAATAGGTAAATTAAGTTGTTGTTCCCAGTAATCTAAGCAATACCATTGGATTTGACCGCTAACGGCTTGATAGCGTTTTAATATATCCGCTTGGGCTTGTGCCAAACTAATATTCTTTGCGATAGCGAGTTGCTCAGGGATCACTGTCAGCCAAAAGTGATTATCAAAATGGAGATCGAGCAAAGTGCCATCCATATCTAGCAGCACAGTATCGATTTTTGACCAATTTAACATAGGAATTTCATCTTATAGGGTTTATTATTGAACTAACTGCCATGATAGCAAATTAATGCCAATGACACAGAAAAAGCACCCAACACCACCACAAATTCTTCGCACCGAAGTTGTTGCTAAAAGCCGATTATTTACGGTGGAATCACTTGAATTAAAATTTTCAAATGACGAACAGCGTCAATACGAACGGATCCGCGGCGGTGGCCGAGGGGCTGTAATGATAGTGCCATTAACAGCTGATAATGAATTACTGTTAGTACGAGAATATTGTGCTGGCACTAATGATTATCAACTAGGCTTCCCAAAAGGCTTAATTGATCCTGGTGAAACACCAGAACAAGCAGCAAACCGAGAATTAAAAGAAGAAGTTGGCTTTGGTGCTGAGCAACTTCAGCCACTTAAAGTGGTTTCAATGGCACCCAGTTACTTTAATGCGACTATGCACATATTGTTTGCGCAACAACTTTATCCGCAAACTTTAGTTGGGGACGAGCCAGAACCATTAGTGGTTGTTAAGTGGCCATTAACCGATTGGCAGTCATTATTACAACAATCAGACTTCACCGAAGCACGAAGCGTTGCAGCTTTGCTATTATTAACTAAGCATTTAGAATCAGGAGCTGCGAATGATTGAATTACTTGAGCCATGTATTGAGCTTGCGCAAAGCGCTGGTGCTGCGATTATGGCTATTTACAAGAAAGATGATATTGGCCAGCAAGAAAAGTCAGATCACACACCTGTCACTAAAGCCGATTTAGCCGCTAACGATGTGTTAGTTGCTGGATTAAAAGCACTAGCGCCAGATATTCCTATTATGTCAGAAGAAACACCAATCCCTGCTTTAGCAGATAGGCAAGATTGGCAGCGCTATTGGTTACTCGATCCAATGGACGGTACCGGTGAGTTTATTTTAGAAAGCGGCGACTTTGCGGTAAATATCGCTTTGATTGAAAACAATCGCCCAGTGCTTGGGGTGATTTATTGGCCAGCGAAAGAGACAACTTATTTTGCCAGTTATCAAAATGGTGCATTTAAGCGTGTTGATGGCGTAGAGCAGCAGATCAATGTTGCCACTCCAGATAACTTAACTTTGGCTGTTAGTCGTCGTCAAAAAATTGAAGCTGTTAGTCAATACTTGAACGCGCAGTTTACAACAGTTGCTGTAGGTTCATGCTCTTTAAAAGCATGTATTGTTGCTGAGGGTAAAGCTGACTGTTTTTTACGGATAGGGCCAACAGGTGAGTGGGATACGGGAGCATCGCAAATAATTGTTGAAGAAGCAGGTGGCTGTATTACTGATGCTGAATTTAATCCATTAACCTACAATCAGCGTGAGAGTACAGAGAACCCTGACTTTATAGTGATGGGTCACCCTGATTGGGAGTGGCAAAAAATGATCAGTCCACACCAAAGAGCGCTTTAATTACTCTATTTGTTTGCTTTTTGTTCGGTTGAACAGCTTTAAGCAGTTTAACTGTTGCATTATAATATGATTCCTATACTATAGCGCTCTCTTCGAAACAGGCTCGCAAATAACGCGAAACCGTTGAAAAAGAAATTACAGGCGCGGGATGGAGCAGCCTGGTAGCTCGTCGGGCTCATAACCCGAAGGTCGTCGGTTCAAATCCGGCTCCCGCAACCAATTTTCTTAAATGATTTGGTGCATTGGAAGTTTTAAAAGGTCGTCGGTTCACTCTTCACCTTTCACAGCTCCCGCAACCAATTCTTTTAAAGAAGCGGTTACTGTAAACTCTTGGTGAGAGTTAAAAATCACTAGTCGATAGACTTAAAATATACAGGCGCGGGATGGAGCAGCCTGGTAGCTCGTCGGGCTCATAACCCGAAGGTCGTCGGTTCAAATCCGGCTCCCGCAACCAATTCTTTAGTGAGTTGGCTGACTTCTTTAATTAAGTAAGAAGTAAAATAACACTTAATATTTCAGGCGCGGGATGGAGCAGCCTGGTAGCTCGTCGGGCTCATAACCCGAAGGTCGTCGGTTCAAATCCGGCTCCCGCAACCAACTGAAATTACAATTACAATTTAGAATATTAAACAGACACGCCTAAAGCGTGTTTTTTTATGCCTGAAACTCAGTGAAATAAATAGCTCGTCGGTCTCAGCTCTACATTAGCCAGCAAAGGCCATCTATTTAAATCCGGCTCCCGCAACCACTGAAATCAAGTAATAATGAATCGACACTCTTAAAATGAGTGTTTTTTTATGTCTAAAATTCAGTGAGTGCGAAAATTGGGCTACTCATAACCCGAAGGTCGTCGGTTCGTTCTTCATAAACTCAGGCTCCCGCAACAACTGAAATAAAGTACGACAAATTAAATAGGTATTGTTGATGAGTGCTTTTTCATGGCAGTATTTTGATAGAACCTAGAGCTTTGGCTATTTCCAAAGATCAGGATCTTCTTCTGGACGGGAATCTTTTCTGTCTAATACCTGCGAAAAGCGATTAGCAAAGATACCTAAGTAGCCCCAAGCGGCGAAGAATAGTGCTATGGCTAAAATTACTAAGCCGATGATTTGTAAGCTGTAGTGGCTATAATAGCCGAGGGTGATTAATATCACGGCTAGCACAAACAGTGCTAGGCCGCGTAAAAAGCGCTTTAAGCTGAGCTTAGGCTCTGAACCTAAGCGATATATCAGCGGCTTTAGCATGACTGCCTACTATTAATAGTAAGAATGATCGCCAGCTTTGTGATCAGTAATATCAGCAACACCGGTGATTTCATCGAACTTAGCAATCATTTCTTTTTCAATGCCTTCTTTTAGTGTGACATCGATCATAGAACAACCATTACAGCCACCGCCAAATTGAAGAACAGCAATACCTTCAGCAGTTACTTCTACAAGGCTTACTTGGCCGCCATGGTTAGCAAGCTGAGGGTTAACCTCTGTTTCTAACATGTGTTGAATACGTTCGTTAAGTCCTGCGTCATCACCGATTTTACGGGCTTTAGCATTGGGGGCTTTAAGTGTTAACTGGGTGCCCATTTTATCGGTAACGAAATCGATTTCAGCTTCTTCTAAAAATGGCGCGCTTTCTGTGTCAACTACAGCATCAAAGCCGTTAAAAGGAAGACGAATATCGGTGGCTTCTACTGCATCTTCAGGGCAGTAAGATACACCACATTCCGCTTGTGATGTGCCAGGGTTAACAACAAATACGCGAATATTTGTTTTTTCAGCTTGGTCAGCTAATAATTTTGCAAAATGCGATTGTGCGGTTTCGGAAATAGAAATCATAAAACAACTATACTTGACTAAATTACTCGGATACTGGTTATCATACTCCGCTCATCGCGTTGTCGCCAGTGTTGAGCGTAAAAATTTGGCATCTATTTTAAGCAATGGTAGCGTGCAAACATTGATCATTTACTGAGTGTTTTCTATGCGTTTGATAATAACAATCTTTACACTATTGCTAAGCTTTTCTTGTTTAGCACAACCGCTTTCATATTATTTCAATGATGATGTGAAATTTGATCCAACGATTCCCACTCCAGAGCAGGTTTTAGGCTATGAAGTCGGGCAGTGGCACGTACGTCATGATCAACTCGTTCGTTATATGGAAATATTGGCACAAAAAAGTGACCGTATTAATTTTGAAGTCATTGGTCGTACCCATGAGCAGCGCCCGCTCGTTATGCTAACTATCACCGCAGCTGATAAGTTGGCGAATGTGGAGCAAACACGTAAGGCGCACTTGGCGCGTTTAGCCGATCCAGAAAAAGCCAAAGAAACCGATCAGCCAGCGGTCGTTTGGATGGGTTATAGCGTTCATGGCAATGAATCTTCTGGTAGTAATTCAGCCTTGCTGGTGGCATATTATTTAGCTGCGGCGCAAGGTAAAGAAATTGATACGCTATTAAATAACACGGTTATTTTACTCGATCCTTCATTAAACCCCGATGGTTTAGCACGCTTTGCGAATTGGGCGAATAGTAATCGCGGTATGAACTTATCGTCTGATCCACAAACTCGGGAGCATATTGAAAGCTGGCCAAGTAGCCGTACTAACCATTACTGGTTTGATTTAAATCGTGATTGGTTGCTGCTACAACACCCTGAATCACGTGCTCGTATTGCTAAGTTTCATTACTGGAAACCCAATATTCTTACTGATTTCCATGAAATGGGTCCCAATAGCACGTTTTTCTTTCAGCCAGGTATTCCATCACGTAAGCATCCGATCACCCCTGATGAAAATGTCAGTCTCACGAAGGCAATAGGTAACTATCATGCCAAAACATTGGATGAACACAACGCGTTATATTTTACCGAAGAAAGCTTTGATGATTTTTACTATGGCAAAGGTTCAACTTATCCAGATGTAAATGGTGGTGTGGGTATTTTATTTGAGCAAGCAAGTTCTCGTGGTCATCTGCAAGAAACCATAAATGGACCGCTGAGTTTTGCATTTACGATTAAAAACCAGCTGCTTACGAGCCTATCTACATTTCAGGCTGCGATAGATAATCGCCAAGCATTACTCGATTACCAAGCTAGTTTTTACAATAATGCTATAGAGCTTGCTAATGATGAAGATTATAAAGGTTATGTAGTACAAGGCGGTGCAGATACAACACGTAGCGCACTTTTTTTAGATTTACTGAAACAGCATCAGATCAAAGCTTATCCACTTAATAAAGCAGTAAAAGCGGATGGTAAGAATTTTTCTGCGAAAAGTTATTTTGTGCCATTAGCCCAGCCGCAATATCGCTTAGTTAAAGCCATTTTTAGTGAGCAAAAGCGTTTTGTTGATAACACTTTTTATGATGTATCCGGTTGGACGTTAGCCCACGCTTTTAACTTGGAGTTTGCAGCAATCAAAAGTGGCTGGGGCTTAGACGTTAGTAAAAATGCATGGCAACAGCCTGAAAAAACACAATTTGCTGAGTTAGATGCACAGTATGCGTTTGGCTTTAAATGGGATAACTATTTAGCTCCGAAAATGCTTAATAAATTATTACAGCAAGGTGTGCAAGCTCGTGTGGCGCTCAGCTCGTTATCAGCTAAATCGCTTGCAAGTACACAGGAATTTGCTGCGGGTAGTATTATTATTCCTGCTGGGATTCAAAAAAATCCGCAATGGGTGTCGTTATTAAATAGTGCACAAAATGAGTTTGGTATTGCGATTACGCCTATTACTTCTGGCTTAACGGCAAAGGGTGTCGATTTAGGCTCGCGGACGTTAGCGGTAGTTAAAGCGCCGAAAGTATTACTCGTTGGTGGCCAAGGGACTAGTCAATATGAAGTAGGTGAAGTGTGGTATTACTTAGATCGCTTTGTTGGTGTGGCACCTACCATTGTGGAAATGGAACGTTTTGGTGATCTTGAACTTAGTGATTACAGTCACATTGTTTTGGCTCATGGAAATTACAATAAGCTTTCAGATGCTGACAAAATAGCAATTAAAACTTGGGTACGTAAAGGTGGAGTTATTTGGGGCCACAAAGGTGGGGCTAAGTTTTTAGTCGATCAACAACTATTAAAAACCAGTTATTTATCACGCCGAGATGTTGCCAGCGCCTTCAAAACGGATGGCTTAAACTATGGTGATAAAGATCATCTAGCTGGGCGTCAACGTATTGCTGGAGCGATATTTAATACTAAAGCCGATTTAACGCACCCACTTACTTTTTCATTACAGCGTGACACCTTACCAGTATTTAAAAATAGTACTTGGTTACTTGAAATGTCAGCTGCACCATTTGTAAATGTGTTGCAGTATACGCAAAAGCCATTACTAGCTGGCTTTACCGATGATGTGAATGTTGAGCAAGTAGCGGGAGCGGCTGGTTTAGTGGCACATTCGTATGGTCGTGGCAGTGTGATTGGTATGACAGATGATCCGGTATTTAGGGGCTATTGGTACGGCACCAGTCGTTTATTGAGCAATGCATTGTTTTTTGGTCACACATTTAGAGCGAATGCCGATTAATTAATTAGCTTAAGTATTAATGACCTAATGGTGTTAAGCAGGTTACAAATGCCCAAACTTGCTTAGCACCAGCCTTTTTAAGGGCGACGGTAGCAGCATTAAGAGTTGCTCCTGTGGTCATCACATCATCAATGATAGCAATTGTTTTTCCGCTCATATCGGTATTACATATAAATGCGCCATGTAAGTTTTTTACTCGTTTAGCTTTGCTAAGTGATGACTGTGCTTGGGTTTTCTTTGTACGCTGTAAACTCTGAGAATCAATATTTTCATTTACTAAACATGGCAACCAGCATTGTGATACTTGGTTAAAGCCTCGCTTTAAAAAACGCTGCTGATGTAGAGGTAAAATAATAAATAAATCTGGCCATATTTCGCTATTTTTTTTACTAACAGTCAGTTGCTGGCTAATAATTAACGACAATGCGTTTTTATAATGAATTTGGTTACTAAATTTAAGTTGCGTGAGCCAACCATCGAAAGGGGGACGATACCACGCGCAAGCGAACAGGTAATCGAATTGGCAATCAGGAAATAACTCAACCACATCTGGGCGATACAGTAAATTAGCATGTGTGGTTATATCTAATAGCGGCAAATCAGCTAAACAATGTTCGCATAAACTATGTTTGGTACGGATAATACTTTGGCATTGCACACAAAAAGAAGGAAAAAACCAATCGCCCAGCTGTTGAAAACATTGATGAAAAGCAGTCATTGCATTCATTCCCTCAAACGCTATTATGAGCGCTAAGTTTGGAGCAAGGTTATAAAAAATGCAAAATGAGCTGGTGTTATTACATGGTTGGGGGATGAATCAAGGCGTATGGCAGTTGATCTTGCCGGAGCTTCAATTTATGCATAACGATACAGTACGCAGTGTTGATTTACCCGGTTACGGTAATAATCAAGCATCGCCAAAGCCGTATACTTTGCATGCCGCTGCATTACAATTAAGCAATCAATTACAGCCAAACACTACCTTAATGGGCTGGTCTTTAGGTGGTTTATTTGCTCTTTATATTGCAAAGCACTGGCCTGAAAAAGTCGCGAAAGTGATATTAGTTGCTGCAACTCCATTGTTTGCTGAAGGCGATGATTGGCCAGGAATTAAAGCAAATGTATTAGCTGCATTTAAAGAGCAGTTAGTCACTCATCGTGAGAAAACCATCGATCGCTTTTTGGCAATACAGGCGATGGGCAGTGAAAATGCCCGAGATGATATTAAACAACTTAAACAGTTACTCAATGAATTTCCGGCTCCACAAGAGTGTGCATTAACTGCTGGTTTGGATATTTTACAGCAAGATGATTTACGCGATGCTTTTGCCTGTTGTCCAGTGCCGATCCGTGCTGTATTTGGCCGTTTAGATGCATTGGTACCGTATCGCGCAGTAACCAAAATGAAAGTTTTAAAACACGATTTTGAGTATGAAGTGATCGATAAAGCGTCACACGCACCTTTTATATCCCATAAAAAAGAGTTTTTATCTGCCGTCAAATCAATGCTTTGAAAAGTAACTTTACGGTGGTTTGAAAAACTCTGCAGTAAAGCTTTATTTTGACTGTTTTATGAGCGATAATTAACCAATATATCATTGGTGGAGGTGTTGTATGCCAATCGGATCTGTGTTTAATAACGGTGTTGAAGGTTTTAATCGTGCCAGTCAGGGTATAGAGAAAGCCAGCGCAGAAATAAATCGCGCCAGCATTGAGCAACAAGACGACGCCCAGCTTGCCCAACAGCGCCAGCTGCAAGCTGCTCGTCCGGAAGAAGCGGTAACCGCTCCTGTTTCACAACCACCACGTATTGATGAAGCCTTGGTCAATTTAAAGGTCGAAGAGTTTAATGCCAAAGCCAATACGCAATCAATTCAAACCGCAGACGAAGTGCTGGGGACTTTGATTGATATTCGTGTTTAATTTGCCATGAACATTGTCACGCCATTTCCAAATATTAATATAAACACCGCAAATGTTTATACGGAAACCGCTCGGCGTGACAACCAACTTCGGGAAGTTATCCCGCCACCTGCAGCTACAAAACCGACTAATGCTGAAAACAAAGCGCTCGGTGATAATGAAAAAACTAAACAACCCGGTACAACTGATACCGGCACTTATGATGCCAAGGGTAAACTTGCCGACGAAAAAGTAATTCAAGAGCGTCAGCAGGGAGGTGCAGAGCAAAACCCAGAGCAAAATGAACAGCAACAACAAGATACAGAGAAAGAAGCAAAGCAAAAAGAGCAAGTAGCTCAGCAAGAGCAACAAGACGCTGAGCAAATTAAAGAGTTAAAAGCGCGTGATATTGAAGTACGTATTCATGAGCAAGCTCACTCATCAGTTGGTGGTCAACACGCAGGTTCGCCAAGTTATGAGTACCAACGCGGACCTGATGGTACCAATTACGCTGTTGGCGGCGAAGTACAAATTGACGTTGCTGAAATAGCAGGTGACCCGCGAGCTACAATAGAGAAAATGCAAACGGTACGTGCTGCAGCTTTAGCGCCGGCAGAGCCTTCTGGTGCTGATCGTTCGATTGCTGCTGATGCCACTCAAAAGCTCGCTGCAGCGCAAGCAGAGCTTAGTAATATAGACAGTGATGATGAAAGCAGTACGCAATCAGTATCGTTCAAAGTAGATAACGAATTAACAAAGGATGAGAAAGTTGCAGCTACTGCTGAATCAGAAACCGCAACGGCTAAGCGCGATATTGAAGTTGAGCAGCGTGCAGGTCGCATTGCGCAGTTTTATCAAGCCGCCACCTCGCCTTATGGACAGTCTGGCTTTTCTGCAACCATATAGTTGCTCCCTCGTAATATGTGTTTCCTCAATTTAAATCCAAATAAATCATTTTTTAAGTGTGGTTATTCACATTTATTTACCTAAAGATGTATGCACTTAATTGTGAAACATTACTGTAACTGCTATTTTCCCTACGATTTTTAGTATGGAAGACAATTAAATGAAATATGCAGTAATCGCAGGTGCTTTATCACTTTTTTCAATAACAGCGGTGGCGAATGAAACGGCTGGCTTAAGTTATGACTATGTCGAAGTTGGCTATGCAAAAATGGACGTAGATGGCTTGGATGAACTTAGCTTTGATGGCTATGCAGTTAAGCTTAGCAAGCAAGTAAGTAGTAATTGGTATCTAACCGGTTTATATGCAAGCACATCAGATGATCTGTCAAATAGTGTCTCTGAGGATTATCGTGATATCTTTCAAAACGGTGAGTATGTCGGAACGTCACAGTTATACACTGAAGGAAAGCTAGACGCTGAATTTACTAGATTAGAGCTCAGTGCGGGTTATATTCAACGTTTATCTGCAGTTACCAATTTAGATTACAGTATCAATCTAGGTAGACTGAAGTACAGCACTGACTTCATAAACCTCGTCGAAGAAAGGTTTAATGGCCAAGTATTCTCATCGTCAGAATCAGGTTACTCGGACTCAGATAGTGCTGATATCCTCTCTGCTAATGTGCAAGTTAGGCATTTAGTCACGGATAAATTTGAAGTCAACGCGGGACTTGGCTACGAGCGTTTACATGATGAAGAAAGTGACAATAACGTTGTTTTAAAAGCGGGTTTTAATTATACCTTGACTGAAAAAGCAATTTTAGGTGCTTCATACCGTTACGTTGATGAGTACGCAGACATTGCAGTGACGTTACGCTTTTACTTTTAATCTTGAAATAAAAAATTAAAATCGCCGCAAATAGATTTTGTGGCGATTTTAGTATGGAAGACAATTAAATGAAATATGCAGTATTAGCTGGGGCTTTATCACTTTTCTCAATCACCGCCGCAGCAAACCAAGCATCACTTTTAAGCTACGATTATGTTGAAGTTGGCTATACAAAAACTGACATTAAAAGCAATGATAAAACGGACCCTGACAGCCCAATGTATTCTGGCTACGATGGGTACGTTATTAATCTTAGCAAAAAAATTTTTGAAAGTTGGTTCGTGACAGGCTCGTATTCTCAAAGTCGTGTTGACTATTCTAGCACTACTACATTTACATCATTTGCTCCTCTACCAGATGGCACTTATACATCTAATATGACAGATTCTTACTATGAAACAACGGATATGAGTTTAACTCGTTATAATGTTGGCTTTGGATACATTCAACATTTTTCAAGAGAAACTTCTGTTGACTATGCCCTGAAGTATGGGAAAAGTAAGGTTAAGACTGAGGAAACATTTGTACATAGACTTGAATCTGATGGTAATGTTTTTGATGTTTCAAAAACATACTATGAAGGTTCAGAAACAGCTGACTCCTTTGAAGTAACTGCACAAATTCGACATTTATTGAGCGAACAATTTGAAGTAAATGCAGGCGTTGGTTATGAACGTTTACATGGCGTAGGTGCTGGTTATGTACGTTTACATGATGCTGAAAGTGAAAATAACCTCCTGTTAAAAGCGGGTATAAATTACGCAGTCACTGAAAAAATAACGTTTGCTGCTTCCTACAGTTACACCGATGAATACGCTGACATCGCAGCAGCAGCATTTCGTTATTATTTTTAAATCGGATTTAAATAGCAGAATTGCAAACGCCACAAACTGAGTTTGTGGCGTTTTTGCTTAAGCGTTATTTTTTCACTTTTGCATTTGCGAAGGCGTCTGCAAATGCATTACCCATCATTGCATTACCGGTATCGCGTGTTGGTTTTGCAGCGCGAGGTTGCTGAGCATTGTTACGATTATTGGCTTGCGGCTTTTGACTGACTGATGGAGCAGGTTTATTGCTGGTATCAATGTCATCGTCTAAACGCATGGTAAAACTAATACGTTTACGGGCAGCGTCAACTTCCACTACTTTTACTTTTACAATATCACCTGCTTTAACTACTTCACGCGGATCAGAGATAAACTTATTAGTGATCGCTGAAATATGTACTAAACCATCTTGGTGCACACCCACATCAACAAAAGCACCAAAGTTAGCTACGTTTGAAACCACGCCTTCTAAAATCATCCCTGGCTTTAAGTCACTGATTTTTTCAACACCTGCTTTAAACTCTGCTGTTTTAAAATCAGGACGAGGGTCGCGTCCAGGTTTATCAAGTTCACTGATGATGTCGGTAACCGTTGGTAAGCCAAATTTATCATCAATGTAGTCATTGGCAACTAACTTATTCAGCAGCTCTGAGTTACCAATTAGGTTATTTACATCGAGACTATTTTGTTCACAAATGCGTTTAACGATAGGGTAAGCTTCCGGGTGAACTGATGATTTATCAAGTGGGTCGCTGCCATTACTAATTTTTAAGAAACCGGCGGCTTGTTCAAATGCTTTTGGCCCTAAACGCTCTACTTTCTTTAGCTCTGAGCGTTTAGTGAATGAACCGTTAGCATCGCGATAATTAACAATATTTTGCGCTAAGGTTTTATTTAACCCTGAAACACGCGCAAGCAATGGCACTGAGGCCATATTTAAATCTACACCTACCGAGTTCACACAATCTTCAACAACAGAAGTCAGAGTTTGCCCTAGTTGGCTTTGTGATACATCGTGCTGATATTGACCTACACCAATTGACTTAGGCTCCACTTTCACAAGTTCAGCCAGTGGATCTTGTAAGCGACGCGCAATTGAAACCGCACCACGTAACGACACATCTAAATCAGGAAACTCATTAGCAGCAAATTCTGATGCTGAATACACCGATGCGCCAGCTTCACTGACCATAATTTTATTGAGTTTTAGCTCGCTATTTGCTTTGATTAATTCAGCAACCAGTTTGTCTGATTCGCGTGAAGCGGTGCCGTTACCAATAGCGATTAGTTCGACTTTATGTTGGCGGCATAACTGCTCTAGCGTTCGTACTGATTTATCCCAATGGTTTTGTGGTGCATGTGGGAAGATAGTTTGTGTGGCTAATAACTTACCAGTGCTATCAACAACGGCAATTTTACAGCCAGTGCGCAGACCAGGATCTAGGCCCAATGTTATGCGAGGCCCAGCAGGGGCAGCCATAAGTAAGTCTTTTAAGTTTTTAGCGAACACATCGATAGCGCCTGTTTCGGCTTTTTCACGCATGGCTGCTAAAAATTCGTTTTCTAAATGTAAGCCTAGCTTAATTTTCCAGGCCCACTGCACGACAGTGAGTAACCACGGGCTGGCTACTTGGTTGTTAATATCAAGGCGGTAATGATCGGCAATCATCACGGCACACATATGGGCCGGGTTTTCTGAACTTGGCTCAGGGTTGATTGTTAACTGTAGAATACCCTCGTTGCGCGCGCGCAACATAGCTAAAGCGCGGTGCGAAGGCACTTTTTTAAGCGCTTCTTGATGCTCAAAATAATCTCGGTATTTAGCGCCAGCTTGTTCTTGGCCTTTGATTAAGCTTGCTTCGATTTGGCCGTGCTGACTGATGTGACTACGAAATTTGGCGAGCAGTTTGGCATCTTCAGCAAAGCGTTCCATTAAAATAAATTTAGCGCCATCCAGAACTGCTTTTTCATCAGCAAAGCCGGCTTCTGCATTTAGGTAGCCAGCGGCTTGTTGCTCAGGATCTAAAGAAGCATCATTAAATAAAGCATTCGCTAACGGCTCAAGACCAGCTTCAATAGCAATTTGCCCCTTAGTGCGGCGCTTAGCTTTGTAAGGTAAATATAAATCTTCAAGTTCAGTCTTGCTATCCGCATTATTAATATCGGCAGCTAAGCTGGTAGTGAGTTTATCTTGCGCTTTAATCGTCGAAAGAATGAAGGCTCTACGTTCTTCCAGCTCTCTTAAATACGATAAACGCTGCTCTAACAATCGTAATTGGGTATCGTCTAAACCACCCGTTACTTCTTTACGATAGCGGGCAATAAAAGGCACTGTTGAACCTTCATCGAGTAATTTTGTAGCAGCTATAACTTGTTGCTCTTGAGCATTCAGCTCAGTGGCTAAACGTGCAGAGATATTGCTCATGCAAAAACCTTATTAAACAATTTGAAGACCAGAACGATAGTTTTGGCGTAATTAATTGCTTGAATAATATCACAGCAGGGCTTAATAAAAAGGCCTTAAAGTATGCTATTTATATACTTTAAGGCCTTTTAAAGAGGTGGTTCAATTAAACATGTATCAGTGCTTAATGAGGGTGTTCAATATGTTGCATTACTTCACTAAAACTGTGCGCGATAGGGGTGATATGTAACGGAATTTGTAATGTTTTAGCAATTTCTCGAGCTGAAATTAAACCACAAATTTCATTATGCACGGTAGTAACCAGTAAAAACATAATACCGTTTTGTTCCATTGTTTGTAGTGCATCACCAATACAAGCATAGCTTAAGCTTTGCATACTTACGCCAGTTAAGTGGCTAAGTGGTGTCATTACATGAAGTAAGTTAACTTCGTCGCGAGGTACATTTAAGCGCTGTGCTAAAATCATAATTTTTGAGCTTTGTAGATCCGCACTAGATGCTATACCAAGTAATTTTTCTTTGTCATCTACTACTAAAATAAAGTCTGTATGTTGGCTAGTGATCTGTTTTAATGCATCAACAATGCTGGTTTCAAAATGAGCACGTAGCGGGTCTTTTTGAGTAAAATTATTGACCATTTTCAAAGCCGGAGACGTTAAATCAATTAACGGCTGAGTGTCACGGTAAGTGTGAGATAAAACGCCTTTAGAAATGTCTTGAGTACGAAGTTCTTTAAAGTTAGCCATAGTAATCACCAATTATGTTATTAAATTTAATCAAGTTTTTAAGCGATAAATTAAATAAAATAAGCCGGTGGTCCACGCTGATACGCATAGCTAAAAGGTTGTACGAAAGTGGTACTCACATAAAGTGATAAAATGTTTTCAGGGAGTGGTTGAAGCACCCTGATAGAGATCCCGTCAACGTGTGTGTCTAAGTCAACGTCAAGATTAGCTTGGTCAGGAATGTCACAAGCAACATAGTTTGCGGTTGGGGATAAATGGTCGTGGTCGTCAAAACCTTGAGCAATTACAGTCAAACTCACACTCATTAAGAGTGTAAATAACACGGCATTACTTACTATGCGATGTATTACGTTTGACATAACTACTACCTTCTAATATTCAACTCAAGCGCGAAATGCTTTACTTGAGTACTTTTATTTATAGTCTACAAATTCACTTTAGACAATCAATAATTAACCTTATCTGAATAATGAGAAGCGAGGATCTATCGTTTTACTGAGGATTTATGAAGCCCCAGAGTAACTGATACTGTTAACGTACCACTCTTTTTTGCCCTGCGGAGTTGTAACATAAAACTCATCATCCACTTGTTTTTTCAATAATGCGCGCGCCATCGGCGAATCAATCGAGATATAATCTTTGCGGTCATAAATCTCATCAGGGCCAACAATGCGAAACTTCAGCACTTCACCTTGTTCATTTTCTATTTCGACCCATGCACCAAAAAACACTTTACCAGCTTGCTGCGGCGAGTAATCAATTATTTTTAGATCTGGCATGCGTTTGCGTAAATACCGCACGCGACGATCTATTTGTCTTAACAAACGTTTATTGTACTGGTAATCAGCATTTTCTGAACGGTCACCAAGGCTAGCAGCCCAGCTCACTATTTTGGTGACTTCAGGGCGTTTAACATTCCATAAGTGGTCGTGTTCTTGTTGCAGCTGTAAATACCCTTCGCGGGTGATTAAATTAGTTTTCACGTTTAAATTATTACCTTGAGAAACACCTAGGCAAGGTATAAAAATCTTGTTGGCTTGTCGAGCTGATTTTTGTTCTCGCCAGCATTTTTGTGGGCTTGAAATGTTCAGTAACAATCTAGTGACCTAATTAGTTTTTTATTATCATGTTTTTCATTTATATTAATCATAACAGTACAGAAAAATAAGAATGAAAGTGATGGGACATGAAACCACAAAAGTATTAGTCGTTGATGATGATATGCGCTTACGCAGCTTGTTAGAGCGCTACTTGGTAGAACAAGGATTTATTGTGCGTACAGCTGCTAATTCAGAACAAATGGATCGGCTGTTAGAGCGTGAAAACTTTCACTTGATGGTACTTGATTTAATGTTACCCGGTGAAGATGGCTTATCTATCTGTCAGCGGTTACGCCAAAAAGAAAATGAAATTCCAATTGTCATGTTAACTGCCAAAGGTGATGAGGTTGATCGTATTATCGGTTTAGAGCTTGGTGCTGATGATTACATCCCGAAACCATTTAACCCTCGTGAATTATTAGCGCGTATTAAAGCCATTTTGCGTCGTCGTTCAAAAGAAGTGCCAGGTGCACCGTCAGCAGAAGAAAATCATATTTCGTTTGGTGAGTTTTCGCTTAATTTAGCCACCCGTGAAATGAGCCAAGGCGACAAAACCATGTCGTTGACCAGTGGTGAGTTTGCGGTATTGAAAGCGCTTGTTACACATCCACGAGAGCCGCTTAGTCGTGATAAGTTAATGAACTTAGCGCGTGGTCGAGATTACAGTGCATTAGAGCGTAGTATCGATGTACAAGTCTCACGTTTGCGTCGCATGATCGAAGTCGATGCCGCTAATCCACGTTATATTCAAACTGTATGGGGCTTAGGTTACGTATTTGTTCCAGATGGTGAAAAATAGCCATAATGAGTATGTTTCCCAAAAGTGCATTTGGACAAACGGTGTTTTTAGTTGCGGCACTATTGTTGATCAACCAAGTAGTGTCTTACATCACGGTTAGCCTTTACGTAGTTAAGCCTACTATTGAGCAAGTTAACCTTATTCTCGCAAAACAAATCAAAACTGTGTTTATAGACTGGGAAGATGGCGTTGAAATAAGTGATGAGGTGTCTGAAAAGTTTTTTGAAATAACCGGTATCGAAGTTATGACCCAGCGCCAAGCGATGAGCGAAGGTTTGGCGCAAACTCGTGAATATTCGATGTTGTCGCGTAGTATGTCTGAGCAACTGCATGGTTCAGCCCGAGTGCGTATTAGCCAAACAGATCCGCTTGTTTATTGGGTAGAAGCGCCGCAAGCACCGGGTTACTGGGTTAAAGTACCGCTAACTGGTTTTAAAGAAAATAATCTCGAATTTCTAACCTTTTATTTATCTAGTATCGGCTTTTTAAGTGTACTCGGTGGTTGGCTGTTCGCACGTCATTTGAATCGACCTTTAAAAGCGCTACAACAAGCGGCGGTAAAAGTAGGGGTTGGAGATTTTTCTACAAAATTAGAGGAACACGGCTCAACTGAAGTCATCGAAGTAACCCGCGCATTTAATCAAATGTCACGTGGTATAGCAGCGCTTGAGAACGACCGCCGTCTACTTATGGCTGGGGTGTCTCATGATTTACGTACGCCGCTGACGCGCATTCGCCTTGCTACCGAAATGATGTCGGATGAAGAAGATTATCTGCGTGAAGGGATCATCTACGATATTGAAGACATGAATGCCATTATTGATCAGTTTATTGAGTATTTGCGTCATCACAAACGTGAGGAGTTAGCGCTTGAAGATCTCAACGCGATAGTGTCAGAAGTGGTGCATTCAGAACAAAAACATCAACGCACTATCACTTTTAGCGAAAATCCTAGTATTAGTAGCATTCCTTTAAGTATGGTGGCAATCAAGCGAGTTATTACCAACATGATTGAAAATGCGATTCGTTATTCGGATGGTGATATTGATGTTGAAACTGCGCTAAGTCGTGATAAAAAATACGCTATGGTGATTGTAAAAGATCATGGCCCAGGTATTCCTGAAAGTGAACTTGAAACGGTATTTGAACCTTTTAAACAAGGCGATGCTGCGCGAGGCAGTGAAGGTAGTGGGTTAGGGCTTGCGATCATTAAGCGCATAGTTGATATGCATGGTGGTAAAGTAAAACTGGTTAATCGCCCTGAAGGCGGTTTAAATGCTGAGGTTTATTTACCAGTCAAAGTGAGTTAGCCGTATATACTTTTATACTACTCGGCTGCTGTCTGCGCTGCCAAAAAGGACTGTTTGACCAGCGTTGCTCTTGAGCGTAAAAATAGCGTTTGTGATCTAAATAACGATGCCAAATCTGTTCTATTTGTTGCTGGTATAGTTTTTTAAATTGTAGCTGGCTATCGTGTTCTATTTTATTGACTATCTCGAGTTTTTTCATCAGATCGGCAAGTTGCATGGCACTTGCCATCGCATTAAAAATTCCTTGTGATGAGATTGGGTCAAAGCTCAGTGCTGCATCACCTAAAGCGGCCCATTGTTGGCCTGCAAAACACTCTAAGCGAGTGGAGTTCGCGCTGACGATACCGTGCAGTGTTATTGGCTGTTGGCATACATCGAGAATCTTCGCTTGATTGGCATAACATTGCGCATGTTGAGTAAATAACTTTGTATCACGTTGTAAGCCTTTGGTCAGTAAATCCGGATCCGTTTGAAATGCTAAAACACGACGTTGGTTTGGTAATGGTGCACTGTACCACCAGCCGTTTTGCGTGGCACAAATGCTGCCTAGTTGATTTTCAATAGTATTAGCCACGGTTGCCCAGCAAGATATTAGACGGTCATGTTGTTTGCGAGCGGTGTATTTTTTTGCAAAATGAGCCTCTCGGCCAGTGGCATCAATTACGAATTGACTCGCAATGTTGATTGTTTGCTCTTGTTGTAACTGTGTTAGTGTTATTTGCCAGCGTTGCCCTTGGTATTCGCTGTGTGCTAATTTGGCAGGCCAAATACAGCGGACACCCCGTTGCAGCGCTTTTTCGCGTAAAAAGCTCTCAAATACT
This sequence comes from Pseudoalteromonas sp. SG43-7, assembly GCF_014164295.1. NCBI lineage: Bacteria > Pseudomonadati > Pseudomonadota > Gammaproteobacteria > Alteromonadales > Pseudoalteromonadaceae > Pseudoalteromonas > Pseudoalteromonas sp. SG43-7. The sequence continues at coordinate 8,639 of NZ_JACJEY010000051.1, read as the reverse complement.
TGACGATCCAAGCGCCAACCCAAACCATCCGGGTTACTGAGATTATCAGTAACATAGGGTGTTGATTGGCCCCAACTTATTTGCAATCCTGCATTGTGCAAATGCTGTGGGGTAAGTACGTTGGCCATCAGTTGGTTTTCAAATTCAGTTAACAAATCTAACTGTTGTAAAATACGCCGTGCGGCAGGTGCTAAGCATTCACCAATTCGCTCTTCGGGCATCTCAGACTTATCAATCAAAGTAACTTGATATGAATCACATAAAGCAAGTGCGGCGATACAACCAGCCACACCTGCACCAATGATCACAACATCCGTTTGTAATTCGGTCTCTTGCAGCATTGCTTTAGCGTCCTTTGTTGCGATGAAAACGGCTCGCTTTTTCGGTAACACCTAAGTTGGTTTGACTACGATGTGAAGCATGTTCAGCCGAGAGAGTCGCTTTTGTATGCTGTATCGCTTTACTCGCTAAGTTAACTTGTGCCTCATCTTGTGGATTGTTGGGCAATATACCAACCTGCATTGCGCTAGGAAATTGTGCATCGCCTATTACGCCGATATGCGGTTGTACAATCGCAAGTTCAGCAAAGTTGTCTATCATACTATTGATTTGGTTTGTATATGTGGCAGGATTACCGTGCAGAGGTAAATCATCAAGCCAATCAGTACGATAAGCAAAAGCCTGTTGACGAGTACTGTCAGGTAATGAGGTATCAAGCACTTGTTGATAGCGGAACTGATTCATTATTTGATTTGGCACTCGAGCAGGCCAAAATGTCGGTAAAAATGGATCGTACTCAGAGCTGTAGCCATCTCTACAGCTCGCGGTATCAGTTTGCCAAGGAATAGCCATCCAGCGTGTTATCCCGCCTGCTACTTGACCACCAAATAAAGGTCCTTGCGCGAGAGTATAAACGTCGCTATTCATCACAGGACCATAATAGTAACGGTCGCTTTGTAAGTCCGCTTGGGCGTGTTTGAGTCGAAATGCCGACATATACATGCCTGCAGTTCGCATTGGCCAAGTCATTTCACAGCCCGGGTGAAACGCATCAGCAAGGCAAAACTCCATCGCGCCGCGAGTAAGTAGTTCTGGCTGCTCAGCAATTGGATAATCATCTAACGCGGTTACATTTGCATGTGCCGGACAAGCTGATTGAGGGGTGTAATCATTAATAAAATCACCTTTCACCCATTGGTCTAAAAAGCTCAACTGCAAATTTGATAGCGTTGCATGCTGGCGCACTGAGCCCGTGGGAGGAATGCTAATCGCGTCGCCATACAGCCAAGGCCATAGTTGTGGAGCTTGCGCACCGGGAACATCAAAACGACGAAAGTTATTAGACAGTGTACGGCGTAATTCCTGATAGGCAGGAGAGGGATCGCTAAGCTTTTCTAGCCATTCATTGGTGGTGTAATTAAACTGACCCCCCCAGCCAAATGCGCCAGCAAATCCGTCATTAACCCATTGTAAATCCGTCATTCGGGCAAATATGGGTTGAATGTCGTTACTAAAGGAAGGTCGCTGTGGTCTTGCCAGCATACCAGCATCTACAGCAACGTCGCGCATTAAATCCCACATGGTGCGTACTGATTTTTGCATCGGTGCATAATCCGGTGGCGCGCAAATAACCCAAGCGGGTTCTACTCTTAGCGATACCCCCTGATATACAACCTCTGCTGTAATTGGGCCATCTGAGGTGTCATCATACCAGCCTTCATTATTTGCAAAGGTAATGGCTATATCGCCGTTTACGTTGCGTGACACGCCATGACCACCGAGCATGAGTAAGCGACCGTATTGATCACTGCGCATTTCGCCTAAGTACACATCCTGATCCATAAATTGGCCAATAAACTCATGCTTAGATTTTACGTTTTTGCCGCTTATACTGTGTTTACCCCCTTTGATTAACAGCTTGCTACGATCGGCTACATTGTTATTACGCAGTAACGATGGCGGCGCATCTGCGGCTTCTGGAATATCTAAAGCAATTTGAAATTCGTACCAGCAGGCTTTTTGATTTGCTAATTCAGCATGCCAAGTAATGTCTGCATTATCGAGGGTTAGTTCTTTTATCGCTTTACCAGCGGCATTAAAACCGTAAATTCTAAACTCAGCTGCTTGGCGCTTTAATGCACCTGTTTTATCTCGGTAACTGTATTCATCAGTATGAGCTATGGGCTGCGGTTGTTGCGGGCCAATAAAGTAGCCTTTTTTACTATTACCCACGCGCATTACACCAATAGGCGGATAAATACCGGCATAAACAATACACTCAGAGTCAGTATCTTGATCTTGCTGTGGCTTAAATTCACTTAACTGTTTAGGCTCTTGTAGCTGCTGACCGTTGGCTGTATGTCGGGCATGAGCACTGGCCGCATAGGCTGACTTTCGAGCCAATGCAATGCTACCTAGAGGCTCATGGGCGGCTAAAGTACGCCAAATATTAAACGCTAAGTTATTACCAAGCTCAGCTTGACCAATCGCGGTAATATTTTGTTGTGCTAAATGCAGCCGCGCAATACATACGTATGGGCTTTCTTCACAGCTCCACACGGCTTGTGCATCATCAAGTGGCATTGTTTTTGGGTTTGTTCTTAATTGTACTTCAAAGCGAAATGTTGCACTGCCTTGACGTAAACGTCGCTGCAAATCTAAAGCGAGGTAATTATTATCGACACTTGGTGCGCCAAGTTCACTGCCTTCAGGCACTAAGCGATATTTTACAATCTGTTGTTCGCCTAATTTGAACGGTAATATTGCCCAATAATTAGCGCTTAAACAGCTTGCTTCAACTTTTTGCATAGCCTGTAAAATATTGGCTGTTTGTATGTGTTTTGGATTATTTAAATAGGCATCATAGTTTTTATCGATCACGCCTGCAGTGGTGAATTGGCACATCTGTTGCGCATTTTTGGTGAAAAATCGATCCATGTTTTGAAAAATAAAATCTGCGGTATCACCTTCGCCAATCAGCTTTGGCCCATCTACTCCAAAGAGCTTCACTGCCAATCCTAATGTGCTGTGTAAATCTGGTGATGATGCTAACGTATCACTTGAAAAGCGCACTGCACATTCGTATTCTTTGCCTGCAAAAATGCCAATTTTAAATTGTGGGTCTATATCTGGATTGATAATAAAGTGGCCGTAAGCGATGCCATGTTGTTTTCTAAATACAGCTCGTTGTGCTGGCTGTTGACCTTTGTCTATACGCAGCACTTGACCAAGGCCAACAAACATTTCAGTTAACCGCTGGCAGGCTAATTCAACATCTTTGTCATTTGACCAACACGGCACATTATTAGCAGTTGCTAGCGTTTTAATACTGCGATTTTTGGGTTTCTTAGCCATTATTATATTCCTTATAGTATTGAAGCGGCTCTAGAGGTATTAGCTCTAAAAGTCCTTTTAAGCAAGTTCACTATTATTGAGCTGACTGCACATTTAGTTGTTTATTAGTGCTGCGTAATTTTTCAAAATTATTAAATATATGCCTCACAGCCATGCTTGGTATTCCTACTGTTACTAATTAACTAACTTTTTAATCTGTAAAAGTAGAGCAATAATGGAAATAAAACTATTACACGGTATTTCACGTGCTATTTATAGGATGTGTTAGGTATTTTCAGGGGGTGATACAACAGCGCCATCAATATAAGCATAGTTGCTTTTGGTTGCAGTAATGATGATGCCAACAGTTTAATGAGGTCATGAACTGTAGCATTGAACAATTATTTTAAGGGCTAACTCATACGTTAACATTATGAATTGGAGGTTCTTTATTTGCCGATTGTTTATCAAAAAGAAGACGCGAGAGAAACTCGCGCCTCCTATTTTCACTATCGACTTCGCGCTATTATAAAGCTTTAAATCTAATTGCTGTGCCGCCGCTGGTGGCAAGTTTAAGCGTTAACTTATCAGCAGCTGTGACTATGCGCTTTTCGATTTTTAAATCGTATGGGTTGTTTTTCCACTGCGCATTATTACCATCACGATAAATTTGTGCCTCAAACTTTTTACCTTGCTCTAAGAAGTCGAGTTTTATCTCTATGCTGCGAGCTTGCTCATCGGTTACTGCTCCTAAAAACCAGTCGTTACCAGAGTAGTTATCACGCTTACGCTCTTTGCGAGCAAACACCACGTAATCGCCAACCTCACCCGCTAGTGCGATACTTTGTTGCCAATCTGTTGGTACGTCTTGAATAAATTTAAATGCGTCCGGTTTGGCTAAATAGTTACGCGGAAGATCAGCGGCCATTTGGATTGGACTATACATTACGACATATAACGCGAGTTGTTTCGCAAGTGTGGTTTGTGGACGATTTGTATCACCACCTAATCCATTAAAACTCATATCAAAAATGCCGGGTGTAAAGTCCATTGGCCCAGCTAACATACGGGTAAAGGCGAGCATTGGAATATGCTCTGGTGGATTTGGCGGTGTGCCCCATGCATTAAACTCTTGGCCGCGAGCACCTTCGCGGGCTATCCAGTTCGGATAAGTACGGCGCAGACCTGTGTCTTTTATCGGTTCATGGGTGTTAATACTGATTTTATGTTTTGCAGCCAGTTGCACGCTGTGTAGGTATTCATTAACCATAAATTGGCCATCGTGCCACTCATGGCGAGCAATGCCGTTTTCATCAATGCGTTTGATGTTGCCGCCATCTGCTACGTAACCTGTTTTTACTTGGCTAACGTTAGATTTTTCGTACAGTGCGTAGGCGTCTTCCATCTGGTTGCGGTAGTTGATTACGTTGCCAGACGTTTCGTGGTGGCCAATCAGCTGTACGCCTTTTTCTTTGCCATAGCGAGTTAGCTCTGCAATATCAAAGTCAGGGTAAGGTTTGGTAAAACTAAAAACATCACCATTGAAGAACCAGTCGCCATCCCAGCCAATATTCCAGCCTTCGACGAGTACCCCATCAAAACCGTATTTAGCTGCAAAATCCATGTAGCGCTTGGTTTCTTTGGTGGTCGCACCGTGCTTTTCACCGCTGCCCCAAGTGTTCTCATTGATATGCATGCCCCACCAAATACCGACATATTTACCTGGTTTAACCCACGATACATCACCGAGTTTATTTGGTTCGTTGAGGTTTAAAATAATATCTGAGTTGATCAAATCAACGGCTTTGTCACCAATTTGAATGGTGCGCCACGGAGTATTAAATGCGCCATGTTTTTTAACCGCAACACCATCAGACCAAGGCGTTAAGTCGGCTTGTAAAGTCCCTGGGCGACGTTGATTGAGCACCATCCCTGCATAATCAACTAATGCAGCTTCGTGAATGCTCACATGGACGCCATCAGCGTTTTTAAAGGTAAATGGAGTATGCGCAAGAGCAGCTTGTTGCAGTGGAGTGGTGTTATAAACATATTCATAACGGTTCCAACCACGAGCTGGGATCCACCATGCGGTGGCTTTATCCGCACCACTAATTGCAAATTCGGTTAGCTCCTTAGTGATTTCAATATTTTCAAATCCAGCTTGTTTAGGTACTTCGTAACGAAAACCGACGCCATCATTAAAAGCTCGAAAACGAACCGTGTAAGTGCCGCCTTGTGGCGCTGGCTTTTTAAACGTAACCGCGAGCTCATTATGTTTATCTATAATAGTTTGGCGTTCACCCCAAGGTTGCTGCCATTGGCTGTTATGTTGGGAGTTGTTAACGTCGGTGATTGTAAAACCTTCAGCAAAGGCGGCTTGTTGTTTAAATTCGAAGCCAAGAGCTGAATTTTCAATAACATCTTTGCCGTTAAAGCTGATTTTATAACTTGGTGTAGCTTGCTGATCCGAAATGGTTATTGTTATATTTCCGTTCGGGGATTGAATCGTCGCGTCTTTAGCAAAACAAGCACTTGAAAGTCCAAGCAGAAGTAGCAAAGGTAATCGCATAGCTGTTCCTTGAGGTGTAACCTAATTGAAGCATTTAGCATAAAGCGCAAGGGCCTAGATTACGAGATGACTGCATACGTATTCAGCTCATTAGTTAGCTTAGGTTAAATATTGAAAAATAATTAACGAGATATTTTTAACAGAATATAATTAACAAAAGATTAATCTAATTGGTTTATAATGAATGAAGTTAAATAAGAAGATATTAAAATGTTAAAGCAGACCTTCATTCTTTCATTGTGTTTAATGGTTTTTAATAGTTACGCTGGTATTATCACCATTAATGATCAACAGCAAAAACCGCTCGCTAATGCCGTCGTCTGGTTAACGCCTGCGGATAAAAGTGTTGAATTCCCCGCGCCAACTACACCCTTTATAATGACTCAAAAAGACCGGCAGTTTATTCCCCATGTGTTGGTGGTACCGCAAAATGCTCAAGTTGAGTTTCCAAATGCAGATTCAATCATGCACCACGTGTATTCGTTTTCCAAAGCTAAATCGTTTGAGCTAAAGCTATACCGAGAGCAACCACAGGATCCGATCAGTTTTGAGCAAACGGGCGTAGTTGAATTAGGCTGTAATATTCATGATTGGATGTTGGGGTATATTGTGGTGGTTGATAGTCCGTATTACGCAATGACCAATGATAAAGGACAAATTGAGCTGGCGCTTGAGGCCGGAGATTTTACACTCAATATTTGGCACTCCGAATTTAGTGACATCAGCAAAACTGAAAGCAAAGCCATTGCACTAACTAGTGCGCCGGTTGTTTATCAAATAAAACAGGCGATTATTTCTCGTGTTGCGGTGGGTGTTGATGAATTTGACGACTATGAATAAAGCTTGCTTTTACCTAGGTGTAGTGGGGCTAACATTAACGTGCAATGCTTTTGCACAAGTAAAGGGCTTAGTGCAACTAAGTGCAGTTCAGGGTGATCAATACGTAAGTTGGCAACAAGGTAGCGTAGGGCTATACCGATACGATAGTGACAATGATGGCATTGTGCTTTCTCAGGGAGTCGTTGATTTTAGGACTGATTTAACCACCGCTTGGTCAGCACATGGGGTTATTAATGCTTATCAAGATCCGCAGCCGACTTTAGGTTTTAGCCAAGCATATTTGCAATATAAGCCGCTAACAGCGAGTAACTATAAATGGCATCTGCGGGTAGGTGGTTTTTACCCGTTATTATCATTAGAAAATCCAGATATGGGCTGGCTTTCACCATATAATTACACTAACTCAGCAATAAACTCATGGATAGGTGAAGAGGTACGTACCGTTGGGGTTGAGGCCACTATCAAGCGGCCAGGGCGCAGCTTTAACAGTACCCATAGCTTTGCATTGGTTGGCGCCACATTTAAAGGTAATGATCCTGCAGGCACATTATTAGCTTGGCGTGGCTTTGCAATGCATGACCGCCAAACGACCTTTAATGAAAGTATTGCGTTTGCGCCAATCGCTTCATTTAATACCACCGCACTTCAGTATCAGGCAAATCAGGTCTTGCCCTTTGAGGAGGTTGATGGGCGCTTTGGTTATTATGCAGGAATTCACTGGGATTATTTAAAAAAATCACAATTTCGTTTTTATTATTACGATAATAATGGCGACCCTGCAGCACTAAATAGAAGTACTGGGCAATATGCATGGGATACTCGTTTTAGCAGCGTCGCGTGGCTATATAAATTTACTGCGAATACGCGCTTAATTGCGCAAATGATGTCGGGCACTACCGCTATGGGTGCTAAACGCGGTGTAAATAATAGCTTCTATAGTCACTTTGTATTAGTAAGTCATAAAATGGCCAAGCATCGCATTTCAATGCGTTATGATTATTTTGAGGTAACCGATCATGACGACTGGCAATTTGATCCTAATGCCAGTGAAGGTGAAGGTATAACCGCGACCTGGCGTTATCAATTAACGCCGCAGTGGCAACTAGGGATTGAAGGTTCTGCATTACACAGCCAAGCCGATAATCGCATGGCGATGAATAATCCCAAAAACCTATCACAGCAACAAATTAGCTTAAATGTTCAGTGGCGCTTTTAATGGTAATTCAGATAGTTTGAACTATATTAAGTTGTGGCTGATGTTGTATTTTATGCAAAGGTGAAAAATGAACTTACAGAGTATTCGAATCAAGAGCTCGCTGCCAATTGTGTTACTTGGGATTGCGATAATAGTACTGATAGCAGGCTATACCCACTTAATTAACTTACAAAAAGATGCATTAGAAGCGCAATCTGAGCGATTTCTAAATGCTATTTCAGTCGTAGTTAACAGTGACCGTGATCTCTATCAAGCCAAAGTAGCTGAATTACACTTAGTAACCAATAAGATAGGTAATGCCGAAGAGTTGCAAGATCATCAAGAAAACGCACAGCAAGTGACCGATCGTTTTAATCAATATTTACATTTTTTATCAGCCTACCCGCAAGTAACGGCGCAGTTTACTGGCTTTGATAGTGCCTTTAAAAAATGGTTATCAGCATCAAACGCGTATATCAATGACCCACAAAACAAGCAAAAAAATCAGCAGGCCAATACTGAGTTTGCAGCGCTGCGCGATATTTTAGATAAAGCAGGTGAACAAGCTGAGTTGACGTCCTAAGGGATCCCCAAAAATAATTATTAAGTTTCAATTACATCACTCACATCCATATTTTTCCAATCGATTTGCACTACTACCTGTACGAAATAGGCTAGTCCTTCCAAATAATCTCGCCGTCG
>NZ_JACJEY010000050.1:0-35552 GCF_014164295.1 Pseudoalteromonas sp. SG43-7 | reverse complement strand
ATGCACAACGAATAGAGCATAATCTTGCTGAATTTGATTATGTAATTAGCCTCACTCATACCGATCAACATCTTGATGAAATTATTAAAGTGATCAAACCACAAGGTAAATTAGCTTTAATAGACTTGGAGCCGTTTAAAGCAGGGCAGTTTACTAAGCTTTCTATGATGATGGATGAAAAACGTATTGCACGAGCGTATTCTTACGTAAATGCACCAAGCTCTCCCGATTTAGAGTTTTACCTAATTAATGTAGTCGATGGCTTATTATCACAACAATTAGCCAAGCTTAAACCTGGCGATACAGTGATGATTGAAAGCCGCGCCAGTGGATTTTTTACTATTGATGAAATTCCCGCTAGTGAACAGTTGTTTATGCTTAGTACCGGCACCGCAATTGGGCCGTTTTTATCCATTTTAGAGCAGCCTGATGTGTGGCAGCAGTTTAAGCATATTACCTTAGTGCATGGTGTGCGCTTGAATACAGATTTAAGTTATCAAGCAAAAATCGCGCAGTTGCAGCAGCAGTATCCGCAATTGAGTTATCTGCCCGTAGTGAGTCGCGAGCAGGCAATTGTCGGCTTAGATGGGCGCATTACTGATCGAATCGCCGATGGCACTCTATTTAAGCATAGTGACAGTGTAGTTAGCCCGCAAAATAGTCAATTTATGATCTGCGGTAATCCGCAAATGGTTAAAGACACCAGCGCATTATTAACCGAGCAAGGCTACACTCGCAATCGTCGTCGGGAGCCTGGGCAAATCACCGTTGAGCAGTATTGGTAAAAAGCTATCGCGATCCGGTAAATTTTGTTATTTTAGAGTTTCTTAAATTACTCAGGAACAGTATGAAACCGTTATTTTTTTTAGTAAGTTTGTTACTTGCGTGGCAATTATTAGCAACTGCAGCTGAAGTAGTTGAACCACCGACTAAAACTGAAACAAAAGCAGCTGAATTACCTGCTGCAGTAAAAACGACTGACACTAGCGCTGGTGAAGAAAAGTCAGTGCAGAGTAAAGCCTCAGCTAAATCAACTGAGGTTGAATTACAAGATAGCCCTGCGGTGATCACTTTAACCCCGCAAAATGAGCAATCAGCTGAACCTGTAAATGTTGAACCAACACAGCCAATTAAAACAGACACCAGCAAACCAAGCGAGCCTGAAGTTGATACCAGTAAGGTACTTGGCACCGAAGCGGCAAAACCTGCTGAGCTTCCTAAAACGCAACAAGAAAAACAGCTTGCTGTCGCACAAGCAGAGCAAGCGGTGATCCAAGCTAAAGAAGCGCTAACACTCAAGCAACAAGTTAAAGCCAAACAGTCACGCGAATCGTTAGCCGTTATCGAGCAATTAATTAAGGCGTACAACGCCAGAAATATCGACGCATTTATTAGTATGTATGATGAAAATGTAGAGTTTTATGCCTTTCCAAATGAGTTACTTTTTAAGGGCAAAGAAAAACTGATTGCCCGTTACGGGATAATGTTTAAAAAATTAAAGTGTATAAAATCATCCCCAATTAAACGCATTGTACACGGTAATATCGTTATCGATCATGAACTGTCAGAAACCTGTTCAACAGATCCAAATGTAGTTGATAAGCGCGGGGAGTTAATCTCTAGCTATCAAGTTGAAAACGGCAAAATAACTAAAGTGCTCTTTTTTAGATAGAGCATTAATAGGCAGATTATATAGGCAAATAAAGGGGCCGCGACGAGTATGGACATTAGTGATGATAAAAAAATTAAGTTACTTTATCGTGTAGAGCCTGGCTGTTTAGGACCAACAGGTGCGCAAACAATTGAACGCTTTTGCGATTATGCTAATCAGCAATTGGTTGCCCCTTATTTTGCTTTGTACCACTTTACCCCGCGGTTTGATAAAACTAAAGCCGAGCGCGAATACAGTATTAATGCTCGGCTGTTATCTGATCAGCATGCGCAGGCATATCTAGCGCACTTTAAAACCAACAAAGATGAGTTTGAGGAGCAACTCGATGAACTACTCACTCAAGCAATAGAAAGCTTCTTAGAACGCTAATCATTGTCGCCAGATACAATCGCATTAAAGCTGCTATTGTCGTGCAAACTGGCAAATGCACTTTCATGCAATAGCTCATTACGTAAGTTTGGTGAATACTCCAACGACATTTTAATATCGGCCAACGCATCAGCGTGTTTATGCGTCAACGCATAGGCACATGCACGTTGCCAATAAGCGTAGCCGTAGTCACTGTCTATATCCAAGGCTTGGTTACACAACTCTATCGCCTGAGCTGTTTCATTAAGCTCTAGTAATGCATCGGCTTTATAAGCGATAGCTTCAACATCTTCGGGTTTACGTTTTAAAATCTCATCAAATATTTCGATCTTATTGGCTATATCGCTTTCTAAATTAGCGCGCATCCATAAAGAGTGGACTTCATTAGTAACAGATATTTTTTGTTGGTTACTTAAAATTTCTTCAGAGCGCTCGCGTAGCTTTTCTTCAAATGTATTCAACCGTGCTTCGTATTCATTAGTGATCACGCTGACACGGGTATTTACAATATCTTCTACTTTGTTTTTTACATCACGTAACGAGTTCCAACCAACCAGTACCAAAATAGAGGCTGTGGCAGTGATGATAAAAAATACATTATTAATTGTATCAGTGGTGTAAGTCAGTGCGCGATCAGCGGTATCAAGCTGAGCATGAGTGACTTGTTTGGTAACGTCTTCACGTAGTTTTTGCTGATCTTGGCGTACCGCTTTGAGTTCATCAAGAATATAGCGTTCCATCAAGGGTCTGTACATCGGCTCTTGGAGTTTTTTGAGTGCCTGTTTTTGATGTTGCAGGTTGGGTACAGCGCGAGACTCTTGTGCCTGTGCCTGAGCTGCCACTAAAGTGGCAAAAAGAAGTAAAATTGATACAAAATAATGACGCATACTACTGCCTAGTCGATAAATTAAAGTGCTAAGTAAATTAATGAAACTGTAACATGACTACCTATTAGTAACTAGGGTGGGTTGATCTTTCGAGGTTGTTTTTACTGCTGTGTGCTTGGTAATCGCTGCATTGCTGTAATGGAAGAAAATGAAGCCATTAAAAACAGGCAAAAAAAAACCAGCTCTAAGAAGAGCTGGTAAAACTGCTTAAACAACATAAAGTCGTCAGGGATATCAACAGGAGTGAGTGTTCATAATAACCAAACATATCTGAACAACGTCTTAATATTTAAAGCATTATAATTGTTGAGGTAGGATTTAATTTCATCAACTAAACTAAATTGATGACCATAGTTTGGGGAAGGTGTATTCAATGCGGCAACAGCTTGTGCAATTACTTTATAAAGTGTCTACTTCATCAGCGTTAGATGATGGCTATATAGAGCTTGCAGAACAATTAATTGTAAATGCCATTATTGATGGCTTAAATAATACGCGTGCTAGCATCTGGTTATTTAATAAAGATAATACCGAGTGTCATTGTCAGTTACTGTTTGACCGCGCGAACAACAATGTAAACCAAAGCCTCATATTATCACGTGAGAACTATCCGGCTTATTTTTCTGCGTTAGATACTCAGCGCGTGATCATTGCTAATAATGCGCATACTGATCCCGCTACCTTTGAATTTTCAGAGCATTATTTAACGCCTTTAGGAATAAAATCAATGTTGGATGCACCGATCCGATTCAAAGGAGAAATGATCGGTATTTTTTGTTGTGAACATACTGGCAGTTTTAGGCAATGGGAGGATGATGAATGCACTTTTTTGAGTGGACTTGCTGATCTTTATGGCCGCGCATTGTCGGCGCAAGAAAGTCGTTTAGTTAAGCAACAATTAGAAGTTGCCAATCATCGCCTAGAAGAGCGGGTGATTGAGCGAACGAATACCTTACAAAAAACATTGGAAGAGTTAACCGGTACCCAAGAAAAGCTAATTGAAGCGGAAAAAATGGCCGCATTAGGAAACCTAGTGGCAGGTGTTGCCCATGAAGTAAACACGCCAATAGGTATGCCGTTACCGCCAATAGTTCGGCAACAGATAATCTTAAACAACTAACTCAACAGCTAAATGACAACACATTATCGAAAAGCAATTTGCAAAAATTTGTCGCGCATATTAATGAGTGTTTAATCATTGCCAGTAGTAATCTTGATAGAGCCGCAGCATTGATCTGTAATTTTAAACAAACAGCGGTCGATCAATCTTCTCTTGATATTAGCACCGTGAAGTTAAATGACTACTTAGCTAATACAATACATAGTCTCACCCCATTAACCCGCAGCCACAAAGTAACCACCACAATTGAGTGCGACAAAGCATTAACGCTTATCACAGTGTCGGGGGCTTTAAGCCAAATTATTATGAACTTGGTTAGTAACAGCTGTGTGCATGGCTTTAAAGATCGCGAAGATAATCATATCAATATAGCCGTTCGCCTAGATACCCAGCAACACACTTACACATTACGCTATAGCGATAACGGCCACGGTATGAGCAAGGACGTATTACAAAGTGTGTTTGAACCCTTTTTACCACCACTCGTGGCAATGGCGGCAGCGGTTTAGGTATGGCGATTGTTTATAACCTTGCCACCCAAGCTCTTCAGGGCGATGTAAAAATACATAGTCAGCCAGAGCAAGGTATTACCGTCACTTTTACTTTTCCACTGAGCCTGAGCTAGCTATATTTGATAAAACTCAGAGTTTTAGCATGATACTCAAACAATTTGCTCGTAAAGAATACGGTCATTGTTGAGTAAATATTCTGGTGACAGGGTAACTTAAACCGCTACTGCCTGAGGACCAGCTTAAAGGTGAGTTGTTTACTTAGCTGTAGCTAACAAGCTAGCGCTGACTGGATACCTTAACTCCCTCTGTTTTTACTTAGGGACGAGGTTATCAATCTCGCGCCTAATTAAGTGGCAACCATCACGAGCAGTCTTTTGGTGGTAAAGGGCGAGATAAAACGTAATATGCGCTGCCACCGATAAAAAGCGCGACAACAGTTGCCAGTAATAAAGAAGGTTGCGCGCTTAGGTAAAATAATCCATACCCAACAGCCATACCTAAACTGGCCATTACTTTTGCCGACTTAGAAATAGCGCCATGGGCTTGCCAATTGATTAGTGTTTTACCAAAGCGAGGGTGATTAATTAACCAAGATTCAAAGCGCTTTGATGAACGGCTAAAACAAAAAACAGCACCAATAAGAAATACTGTTGTTGGCATTATCGGCAAAAAAGCACCGACAATCCCCATTACGGTTAACACGAAGCCACTTAATAAATAAGTCACTTGCTTAAATTTACTAATAACTAACATCGAGTTTTTCTTACCTGTACGCTTCATACTTTATCGCTTAATTTTAATGCACTTGCAGCTCACGTTTTACTTAAACAAATACACAATCAACAGCGCTACGAACCAAACTAAAAGCATCGCGAGCGCCATTAATTGCGAGTGTCTGTTGTTCTTTAGTTAATTCAACCGTATTTAAAGCCGTTGTAAAATCTTGCCATGATTGCCCGCGGCCAATTGTTGCTGGTGCTAAATGCGAGGCACCAAATTCTTCTGATAAGCCAATACGTTTTGCTGCTTTTAATAAATACTCAGCGCCTAAATTAGACCCCTCTGATACATAAAGCCAACCCAGTGAGGCTGGGTAGTCAACCGGCACTAAGTTAACGCTGGTTGTTACTTCACTCAGATCGACGTTAATATCGCGTAAGTCTTGTTCAAGATGGCTTAGGCGCTGCCGTGTTGGCAGATCGCTCACTAAGCGGCTTAAATTAGTATCGCTATAAAGAGGGGCAATAGCCAAATGAAATCGATATTGAACTTCTAAAAATAAAGCATAACGGTCTAAACTTGCAAACGGTCGCTTAGTCATAATCGTTTTATCAAGGTTATCGTGAATAGTCGTGGTATTGAGTTTAAATAGTGTTGTTAATGAAGGCGTATTAATCTCATTGTTAACATGTTGGTCTGCAATCATTGTATGTCCTTAGTTTTATATTTCAGTAATTCGTAATAAGCACAGCAAGTAGCTGTTAATGAATAAAAAATGCCACAGGCACGGCCATTTTTATTGGGTTCCCTGTAACTTCTTCTGGAGGGACGGGCAAGGGCTCAGCACGTCTAACTAATTCGATGACCTCATTATCTAATGCAGCTATTCCGCTTGCTTTAAATAATGTGACATCTAAAATATTACCTGCTCTGTCCATGGTAAAACTCACCCAAGGAACACCTTGTTGGCGCCTTAACTTTGCCATTCGTGGATAGCGCTTCTTTCGTTCTAGGTGGATCTGAATAGCACTTTGCCATAGTTGTTTAGCTGTACTTTGCTGTTCACTTAAAGCACCTTTTACCGGACCAGATGCGACTGTTGACTTTTTCACTGGAATAGCCAAAGGAGCACTACTTTGCTCTACCAAGTGTTCACTGGCTCCTGTTATGCTGGTGTTATCAGGCAGCGGAGTCGGTTGTGGATCTTGCTCTTGTTGTTGATTAGATTTCTCTACTGGTTTACTTGGTGCTGGCTCAGGTTGTTTATCGCTAATGGTAAAGTCAGATTTGCTTTCGAGTAATGGCTTTACCAAGGGTTTATCTATTGTTGTTGTCGGCTTGCTTACCTGCCGCTTTACTGGTGCTGACTCTTGTTGCGCAGGTCCGACAGGAAGTGCCGATGGCTCCGCTTTGGGGGCTGCCACAATATTGACTTCAAACACCTGCGGTGAAGCTTGCATGGGTACGATATTGTTATGCTCTGTCGGCATTAAAAAATAACCCGCAATGGCGGCATGAAGCATCGCGGCGATAAAAAAAGCGCCTACAACATGCCAACGCACCAAGTGAGAAGCGCTGGTATCGTTTCCTGCGAATAAACTCACTGGGCAACATCCGTTTCATGTTCAAGACCGACTAAAGCAACTTGTGAGTAGCCGGCTTTAGTTAATTGATTCATTAATGCCATGAACTGACCATATTCAACTTTGCTATCTGCACGAATCAAAATTTGCTGCTGTGTTTCAATACCATGTTGTTTTAGTGCTTGCGCCAAATTTTGTTGGTTTATTTTATCTCCCTCGCCAAGTATTAAAGTAAGGTCTTGTTGTAGAGTAAGGTAAGTTGGATCATCACTTTTCGGTTGGGTTGGTGCCGCAACAGCAGGCAACTTAACTGGCACACTGACAGTGGCTAATGGGGCCGCCACCATAAAAATTATTAGCAACACCAGCATCACATCAATAAACGGAGTGACGTTAATCTCATGCTGCTCTTGTAATTCATCGCTATCGGTACGGTTACTACTAAATGCCATTTTAAAGCTCTTTAGATACTGCATCTGCAGCGTCTTCATCGTTAAGTAGGTAGGCTATGTGTTTTGCATCAGGGTGCTTTCGGTCAAGATCTCGGCTCACGAGTATCATGATCGCGGTCAGAATATCGGCTAACTGTGCTTTGTAACTGCCAATTACACGAGAAAAATGGTTGTACATAATAACGGCTGGGATCGCTGCAACTAACCCCAGAGCCGTTGCTAATAAAGCTTCTGCAATACCTGGGGCGACTACGGCTAAATTAGTTGTTTGTGTTTTAGCAATACCAATAAAGCTATTCATAATGCCCCAAACCGTACCAAACAAACCGACAAACGGTGCAACAGAGCCTATCGTTGCCAATATGCCTGTACCCTGATTCATATTTGCGCTTAGCGTTGCTTGTACACGCTCTAAACGCGCGACTAATCGCTCCTTTAAGCCTTCGTCAGTAGTAAGTCCTTCGCCAGTTAGTTGCAACTCATGTTGGGTTGCTTTTAGGAGTGTTAAGGCATCACTTTGTTGTAGTAATAAAGTGTGGTTGGCCTTTGCAAAACTTTCACTTTGAATTAAATGTTTAAGCAATTTTTTGGCATTTCGCTTAGCAATATTTAACTGTACAGATTTGAATATGCAGATAGCCCATGAGACTAACGATGCTAAAAGTAACCCGATAATTACGCCCTTCACAACCACATCAGCGCCCTTGTACATGCCGATTGGCGATAAGTCATGTTGATCAAAAGCCGCCTCGTCAACACTAACCGTGGTATTGGTGTCTGTATCAAGGTCAGATCCTACGGTTAAAGATTTAGCTGATAGCGTATTTGTATTCACCTCTGGTGTAACAGCATTACCTGTAACTTCTACTTTGGAGGCTGTTGACGGCGCCGCTTGTTGTGCGTGAACCGCAGACGTTCCACCACCCATTAAACACACAAATAACATAGTTCTTATAAACATTTTGCTCCCTAATTTTTACGTAATTTGTAAATGTGGCGATGTAACACCAACATACTAGATCAATATGCCGCATCGTTTTGATGGACAAATTATTGGCTATATAACTAATGCCGAACGAGATCCGATTTTCATCAAAAGAATAATAAATTTTTTATTAATAATGTTTGCAGAATATCTAAATTAACTTGAGTAGGAATGAAAATCATTTATACTCGCGGTAAATATGCTACAGGAATAGTTAAATTTTGACTAGCACTACCGCTAACTCAGTAGGGTTTAATGCGCTCTACCAAGAACACCATGAGTGGCTTGTTCGCTGGATCGCTCGACGTACCTACAACAAAGATAATGCACAAGATCTTGCTCAAGATACATTTATGCGTTTACTTAATAAGCCCTCTTTGTATAACGAAATACAAAGCCCGCGAGCATGGCTTACAAAAGTTGCCGGAAACTTAGTAACCGATAACATTCGTCGCAAAGTTCTAGAAGAAAACTATTTATTATTTTTAGGAAGCATGCCAGAAGCAGCCTATTTTTCGCCTGAAGAGCAACTACAGCTGCTTAGTTTACTAGAGCAAATAGATAAATTATTGAGTGGTTTGAGAGCAATCGAAAAAACAGCATTTTTAATGGTTAGACTCGACGGGCTCAGTTATAAAGAAGTCGCAAAGCAACTCAAGGTGAGCCTATCATCTATTGAAAAATACATGGCGAAAGCGATGTTAGAGTGCTACACCCTTACATACTGTGATATAGAGTAAGCGATTGTGAATAATACGTGTGCACAAAAAACACCTTTACCAGAACAAGTCGTACAGCAAGCGATTGCGTGGCGTATTTGTTTAGAGTCGGGCAACGCACAGTCTGCAGATATGGCTGAATATAGGCGATGGCGGCTTGCCGATCCGATGCATGAATTAGCCTGGCAACGGATAGAAAACATGGAGGCTGCATTTGCCGGGGTGAGTAAAAAAAATGGTCGTATTGCTCACATGACCTTAAAAAAAACCGATCATGATATACAAAGCATGAGTCGTCGCCAGGCGCTAAAAAGGATCGCTGGAACCACACTAGGGCTTGCCAGTGTAAGCTGGTTGGCAGACAAACAGGGGGCATGGCAATACCTTAACGCAGATCACGCAACTACCAATCAACGGCAATTATTTACGCTCGCCGATAATAGCCAGCTTTGGTTAAATCATAACAGCACTGTTGAACTGAATTTTAATGCTCACAATAGATACATTCATTTAACCCGAGGAGAAATGCAATTTATAGCTTCAGCTAATACGCAGCCTGTGCAGGTGGCGTTACAGCACGGAACTTTACTTTGTGACAGCAAACAATTTTTTGTGCGTAATGAAGCCGATCATGCTTTAGTTCAAGTTATGCAAGGCAGTGTTAAGCTCGCGCAAGCAAACGGCTTATTTACCAATCAGGCGATCAAGGCTGGCGAGCTATATAAAATTACCGTAAATTCAATGCAACAGTTAGACAATCATATATTTGACTACAGTAGTTGGACAGCAGGGCTGTTGTCAGTGCGAAATATGTCAATCAATTCTTTTTTAGCTGAACTATCTCGTTATCACCGTGGTTTTGTAAAAATTGCCCCCAGTTTAAATGACTACCTTGTCTCCGGCGTTTTTCAGTTAAATGACACTCACCTGATCCTTAAAACAGTCGCTCGTAGCGCTCGGGCAAGTGTGCATTACAGAACCCGTTGGTGGGCCGAAATTCGCCCATAACTATGTTTATTTAGTTCATCAGGAAAAAATATAAAATAATTATCATTTAGAGTTACGGGATTACTATTTTCATGCGTCATATAAGTATGCATTAAAGAAATAGGAAACCATTTATGCCCCGCGCAGCGTTAAATTTACTCATCGTAGTCACAGGTTTGTTGGTGATTACCCCTTCAGCAAGTTTAGCTGAACAAGTATCTGCAACATCACAATTAAAAATGATCAAATTTGATCTTCCCGCAGGCCAGCTTGGTGATGTACTGACTTTATTTTCACGCCAAGCGGGTGTGACTTTATCATTTGAAGAGCGTGTTGTCGGTGGTTTTTCAGTCGCTGCAATAACCGATGAAATGACCATAGAGGCAGCCTTACAAAGGCTGTTAAGCAATACCAATCTACAAGCTTTACCTGTTAGTAATAGCGCATGGCTAGTGCAACAAAAAACCACCCAAGATTTGATCACGCTAAATACCATTAATGTGCAAAGTCGCAATAGGGATCTAAAAGATCAAACCTATACCGAAGCCGCATCAGTAAACCTAATTACCCAGCAAGATATTGAACGCTTTAGAGGAACCAGTGTTGGCGATATATTTCAAGGTACACCCGGTGTTTTGATCAGCGAAAACCGTAACTCAGGCGGGCTTGATGTTAATATTCGTGGCATGCAAGGCCAAGGACGAGTACCTGTAGTGATAGATGGTAGTCGTCAAGAAACCACCGTGTATCGCGGCTATTCTGGTGTATCGAGCCGCAGTTACATTGATCCCGATTTGATTGGCTCACTTAAAATCAGTAAAGGTCCTATCATGAGTGCTGATGGCACTGGGGCGACAGGTGGCTTGGTGAGCGTTAGTACATTGTCGGCTGATGATATTGTTAAAGAGGGTGAGCTCAGCGGGTTTAGATTACGTGTTAGCGCCATCGGTAATAGCGCTAATACGCCAGAGCCAGGTACATACGCAGGGTATTATTTACCACGCAATGCCTATCGTTCACAGTGTCGCTTTTCGAGTTATTGTACTGAGCAGTACATAATGCCAGAGCGCTTTGCTCCTGAGGAGGGCATGGATAGACCCAGCTTATTTGAGTTTGCTAGTTATGCAGGCAGTTTTGCTGCCGCTAAGCATTTTCAGTGGGGCGATCTAATTGCTGCTTATGCTAAGCGCGAGCAAGGTAATTACTATGCAGGTAGTAACGGCCCTGCACCTGAAATAATTTACGCAGCCCCCGACAAACTTGCTTGGTACACCGAAACGGCGGTGTCAATGCAAGGGGCATCGCGGTTTCGTGCCAATGAACGCATCCCCAATACCAATTTTTCTAGTGAATCTTGGCTGTTAAAAAGCAATGTGTTGCTGCCCAACGACCAAAGCCTTGAAATGAGCTATATACGCTATAACAGCAGCTACGGCGAAATGATGCCATCGCAAATACGCTCTTTTGGTCAAGCAAGGCAATGGCTCGATAGCGAAGTCACTAATCAAACTTACACAGTGCGATATCGCTGGCAGCCAATCAAATATGATTGGGCTGACTTTAAAGCCAACTTTTGGCATACCGATGCACTTACCCATTTAAATACCCCTGGTGTTGGCTCAGTAGATATAGTCGATAATGTTGCTCGCAGCGATGATTATCAGCGCTTTGGAACTGATGTGAGTAATACCATGATGTTTTATTCAGCGGGCGAACTAGCGCTGAGCTATGGTGTTGCCGCACAGTATGAAGACATGGATACCGACACCCCTGAAACCGAAGGGTTCTATGCAGGGTCGCGCAGTGGTTGGCGCAAAGAATTTAGTGCTTTTACAGCCATTGATTGGCAGTTTTTAACAGCATGGACACTCGAATCGGGACTGCGTTTTACGCACTTTTCATCGAAAGATAATAACCCAGTAACCATTACTAGCAACGATCCTGCTTGTGTGTCTGACGGCGCCGATGGTTGCCTAGAAGTACAGTATGAAAATAGCCACTCAGGCACAGCACCATTGGTTGCTATAAAGTGGCAGGCATATAAAGGACTGCAGTTTTATATTCGCCACAGTGAAGCTTTGCGTATGCCAAGCCTATTTGAAAGTACCTCAGGTTGGTCTGTCAGCCCCGTTTTAGATATCCCTTTAGAGCCAGAGCATGCTAAAAACCAAGAAATTGGCCTTAATTATTTAACCGACTCATTACTAACAAATAACTATAAAGTGGGCTTTAAGCTCGCCTATTTCCAAAATCATGTTGATAACTATTTAACCCGTACGCAACCCAATGCGTGGGAGCAAAAACAAGGCGGCCTCAACGATTTTTTTCGAATGCGAAATATCGACAGCCTAGATTTAAATGGCTGGGAGCTTAATTTTAGCTACGACACAAAATACTGGGTTGCTGAGCTTAGCGGCACGCATTATACCCAGATAGAAGTGTGTAATGTGGGCAGTTATGTGCGCTACTACTGTAATGATTGGGGCCTTCCTGAAAGCTATATTAATAACATGATCCCGCCAAATTGGCACGCCAGTGCTCACCTTGGCTTACGTTTATTTGAGCAGCAATTAGAAGCTGGGCTGCGTGGCACATTTATGGGAGAGCGCAACTCAATTCCTCGCTATAACGCACCTACAGGGTTTAATGAACCGGTACTTTGGCACAGTTATAACCTTTTAGACATCTACGCTAGTTATAAATTTAACGACGACACAACACTCGATTTTACCATCGATAATGTTACAGATCGTTATTACCTCGACGCTTTAAGTTTAGGTTTAGTACCTGCACCAGGAAGAACTGCACGGCTGAGCCTAACTTATAATTTTTAACTGATAACACCTATCAGCAAGGAGTACAAAAGAATGAAAAAACTATTTGGCGCAATAGCCATAGTCGGGCTTTCGCTTACTATGGTAGCCTGTGGTAGCGGTAGTGATAACAAAGACAGTACACAAACAACAGAGCAAAAACCAACAGCGGTTGTTGAGCTGCAATCGCCAGCAGAATCAGCATTCTCACTAAAGGATGGCGCGGTAAAAGTCACGCTGAATGCTGAGGCGAGTACAAGTGCAGAGGGAACAGATTTAATTTATCAATGGCAGCTCATTGAACGACCAGCAACAAGTACTGCCAATATCACCAACACCAATACCATAACAACAGACTTTACTGCAGATTTACCAGGCAATTATGTTGTGAGTTTAATTGTTAATGACGGGGCAAATAATAGCGAAGCCGCGCGTATCACGCTAAGCGCAACCAGCCCGTATCCAGTCGCAATTACTGACTCAGTCCATAGTGTTAATTTAGGCACTAATAGCGTAGGTTTAGATGGTAGCCAAAGCGTAAACCCAGCAGGTGGTACCGATTCATTACTATACCAATGGACGCTTATGGAAAAGCCCACCGACAGTGCGGGTTATTTAAATAACGCAGAGCAAAGCCAAAGTACACTGTTTGTTGATTTAGCAGGTGATTACACATTGCAGTTAGTGGTGACTCATAACGACGTAGCAAGTGAACCAAAACAAGTTGTGGTAAGCGTTTCAGAAGGTAATGCGCCACCAGTGGCTAAAGCCGACGACATAACTATTATCCTAGGCGAAGAAGCTATCTTAGATGCATCAGCCAGCATTGACCCTGAAGGGGAGCCACTACAATATCGCTGGCAATGGCCGTCACGCTCAGCAACGGATCCTGAAGATGTACCACTACCAGAGCTTACAGGTACAAAAACGGCTGTAGTGCGTTTTACCCCACAAGCTGTGGCAAGTTATAAATTAATACTATTTGTATTTGATGGCACCCGAAAAAGTGAAGAAAAAGAAGTTACAGTTACCGTCAAAAAAGATCCTAACGCGACTAGCAATGCCCCACCGATCGGTAAATTATTAGCAACCGGCTATTACCCATCTAATAGTATTGGTGAACAAGAAGTAGGCTTAAGAGCTGAATTTAATTTTACCGGCTATGATCCAGAAGGCGAGCCGTTACAAATTATTGCAGCTACGCTTATTGAAAAACCGCAAGGAAGTATTGCAGAGCTAGTGGATATTGGTTCTTGGAAACCTATGGGTAAAAAGATTCAAAAGCTTGATATAACCGGCAGTTATTTAGTACGTATGGTTGTCTCTGACGGCGAAAACCAAATTTCAGTTGATGCCAGCATGCAAGCTAAAATAGGTAACGTTAACGGTCAACCTGCAACTGGCGGCGTTGATGCACAATCAAAGTCAGTGCTGGTGGGTGATGCATTAGTGTTTGATGCATCAAGTAGCGACCCTAATGATGATCCACTGACCTTTCATTGGCAGTTAACAGATAAGCCTGATGGCAGTAATGCGACTATCGAACCGGTAATTGAACCACAAAGCCAAGAATACCGTCGTGCAAAAGTGCTCACCGATGTGCCGGGATCTTATACCGCGCAGTTAATTGTAGAAGATGACCGTGGCTTATTTGCTAAGGCGTATGCACAAGACAGTGGTTTAGCTAAATTTACCAATACCGCTCCAGAGATCCGTTCCGTTGTATGGGCGCGTAGCTGGGGACGCTTAAATCCTGGCCAAGACTACTATCAAATTTTACCGTGCATGTCGTTATTACATCGGCCAGTAACCGTTGATGCCGATGGCGATGAAGTATTCACTCATGAAGAGCTTGTCAGTACACCAGCAGGCGGCGAGTTTACTAGCAACCCAAGTGAAGCAGATTGCCCAAATACCCGTGGGCAAGTATTTACAAAGCCAGGTAAATATACATTCCGTTATTCTGCAACAGACCTAATTGATGATGCGCCGCAGTATGACTTTGTCGTTGACGTTGACCCACTCACAGAGGCTACAGGTGTACGTTTACGTAGCATCAACGAAGATAATGAAAGCCTATGGTATCCATTACCGTATGAGAATATTCCACCCTTTGCGAATGACTTTAGTGCCAGCTCTAAACCTTATCTTGAAGAGGGTTATATTAGCTGGTCATTAACCGCCACTGATGCAGATTACACCATTGAAAATTTACAGGTGCGCCATATTAATGGTGGGTTAGCAAGCTTAACACCGCGTTTCGAAAATCTAAAAAATGAGCAAGTAATAGCAAAGGGCAAATCAGTTGCATTTAAAACTATATTGCCTGTGGTTGCGTGTATTCGTAACGAAGAAGCATCTGAAGGTTTTCATTTTTCTTTTAACATTAAAGAAATTCCTGAAATCACCTTCGTATATGAAACATGGCGCACAGCCAACAAATCAAGCTTATTCTATGATTGGCCTGAATGTGTTGCTGAATAACTAAATACTTGGTAGTTCAACGAATAACAAAAAACCCAGCGTACCGCTCTGGGTTTTTTGTTATTAACTTAATCAACTTCCTATCGTTGTTTTTATCGAAAATTTCGCGCCATAATCTTGTAACCCATAAATCAATTGGTACACTAGAGCCAACTTATAAAGAGCAGGACAAGCTATGTCGCCCGCCAAAATACGCAGTGATGTCATTAAATTAACTGTATTAAGCGATAAAAAACCAGATTACTATTTTATCCAAGGTTATTTTTTAGGGTTAGGCTTACTGCCCGACATAATAATGCCCAGCCAATGGCAGTCAGACCTATTAGGTGACATTAATTTTACAACAGACACTGAGTTAAAGTACCTTGAAAGCCTGATGGAAAATTACAATAGCAGCATGCATAAAGTCAGTGCCGAAGACTTTAAAATGCCCACTAAATGCAGCTTATCGAAAACCGACTACCGCGATTCACTCAAAGCTAATATGCCACTGCCTAATTACTGTAAAGGGGCATTACAAGCACTTAAATTTATCGACAAACGCAGCCTAAACAAACACCAAAAAGACCTGCTAACGAGTTTAAATGAAGTACTGAGTGCATTTAGCTCTGAACAAGCTGCAGTTAAAAAATTTGCTGACAACCAAGGCCTAGCGCAAGCCTATAAAAAGAACTACAGCTATTTTGTAGCCGACGTGCTTTATAGCGTTCGTTTTATTGAAGACCCCAGCTGGACAGATGAAGACGAAGCCGCGTTTAACGAACAATTTGCGGAAGAGTTTGCAGGTGAACACCACAACGATGACTTTGCTGGTAAAGTGCTCGACGACGAAGTGATTGATCAATTAATGGAAGCAATCCTTAGTGATTTTACTCCAAGCGCATTTGAACCTATAGCAGCGTTACTGGAACTGTTTGAAGGTGTTATTACAGAGCAATACATAGCACAGAACCAAGGCCACTTTTGGCTGATCCACGAAACACGCCCTTATATGATGTTACGAGCGCATCGTGCACAAATCAACGCATTACAAGGTAACATACAATACGCTATTGACGAATTTGAAGCGCTTTGGCAACTAAACCCCATGGATAATCAAGCTAATCGCCATTGGCTAATGAACTGCTATGTAATTAAAGGACAGTGGCAAAAACTGGATGCGTTTTTAGCCGACTTCGACAGCGAAGAACTTCATGCCACAGCAAGCCGCGCCTTGAGTGAGTTTCATAAACATGGTGACTCTAGCAAAGCCAAGCAATACAAAAAGCAACTTAAACAGCTTAATAAACATTTTATAAAAATACTCACCGGGCAAGAAAAACTAAAATCTGAGGAGTTTCATTTTTACAGCCCAGGCAGTAAAGAAGAAGTGGGTATATACCTAAATTCACTTGGCAAACAAGCTTGGATAGCCACCGAAGGCAGCTTGTTTTGGCTAAGAAAAAAGTAAATAGGTAGGTGAAAGGTTAAAGGCTAAAGGTGAAGGGTTAAAAACCCAGTACGCTGGTTAGGAATGCACATTAAATCGCCTAGCAGCGGGTTCACCCCGCGATCTATAAACCGGCTTCGGATTTCGTGCTACGGAATACACCCTAGCACCTAGTCACTTCCCTAAACCTAGCGCCTTTATTTTGTAGGAACGAGCTTTAGCTGTGATTATTTAAAAACCAATTTTACCACCGAGCTCACCGAGGCGCTTCGCTACACAGAGAAGATATAAAACCACGAGCTTCGGGACCTAGTCACTTCCCTAAATCAAAAGTCTTTTCGTCATTTTCTCTTCAGCGCAGCGCCTCTTAACCTCTGTGGTGAATAAATCATTTAAAATCAATTTTACCACCGAGAGCACCGAGGCGCTTCGCTGCACAGAGAAGACAAAGCAGCGGTCTAAGGTAATCATCCTAGCACCTAGTAACTTTCCTAGAACCTAGCTCCTTACAGTCTACAAAATATTACCTTTAAGGTGCTTTTTTGTAGGCCTTAAAGTTAGATCCCCATATCAAACTTATTATTTTTAATACCATTATTAAGGATTGAGAGTGACATAGTACTAATTTCTGATTGTACATATGGCCAATAATCAGGGTTATCGATAGTTCTTTCTTTGATTTGATTTGGAATGAAACGGCTCATTTCAATATTGAAGTCTTTACGAACTTCATCGTCATGCTGTAGCTTGTCTAATTGAATAGTCAGTGCCTCAATAAAGTCTTCGTTGGTTTTACCCCTGGCCACAAGCTTTTTATTGATCAGTTGCTTAGATACCGCAACACCTCTTTGTTTTATCCATACTATATCCCATACATCGCGCGGTTTAATGCGCCTAGCACGGTAGGCTAATGCAATAAACTTGTCTGCAAGCGTTTCCGTTAATGATTGTACAGGGATCAGCAAACCTTCTGTTGGCGCGACAATATTATAGTGATTTATTAATGGCCTTTTTTCGATATCAAATGACGGGATAGCGCAAATATCTATATGCATTTTTTGGCGGGGAAGATCAGGACGATTACTTTCTTTTTCGATACTAATTTTCCAAGATGAAGTATTAGCTTGATTATCTTCAGCTGGTTTATTTACCCATACCTGCACCTCATATTTATTTTGTATGTATTTTTGGATTTCAACTTCTAAGCCACTGAAACTACTTGGCTTGAAGTCATGCCCACCATTAAAATCTAAATCCTCAGATAATCTAGAACTGTTATGGCACAAACGAAGTGAGGTGCCATCAATAAAAGTAAGCGAAGGCATAACACCTTGTTTTACCATTGCAGCCATAATGTCGTGATGAAGAATTTCTTTTTCAATCACAGGCGTGACGCCAGCGTACTCTGGATTTGCAGCTATAATTTGGCGTATATATTCTGTTAACATTTAGTTCTCCAGCATGTGTACGTTGCGATTGCAGGCTTTTAGATCTGCAATCGCTTGCAGCGTATTTGCTCGGTACATCTTGATGCTTTTATCGAAATATAGGTTTTTCGCAAATTTATCAATTGGTTTTTTTGTATGGGTCAGCTCAATAACTCCATACGGAGTTGAAAATGTGCCACTACGACCTTTCGTTATTACCGTTAACCTATCCATTAATATTTGCGAAATATCGCCAGTGTAACTGAGCTGGCTTTCTAGGCTAATGTAATTTAAAACGTCGCCACGTAGTTTTTTAACTATTTTATAAATAGCGGTGGTGGGGTCAGGTGGCGTGAGCGTGCTTTCAAAAATACCATTGCAGACTCTTCTTAATAGCCCTTTATTAACATTGTCAGTCAGAAACTTAGTGAATGCAGGAGTGGGTTTTTCAGCCATCATAAAAGCCAATTCTGCACTGGTATGAATACCGCCACCTGCTTTAACAGAGCTAGCTAGTATTGCTAATAATCTTTCTGCTTTATTCATTTGGTCTACAATTACATACTTATAATGTTATTAATTGTAGACCTTAAGCTTAATTGAAGCAAACTAGAGTTTAGATTAACTCTAGTTTGACTTGTATTGTCATCTAGCCCTCGTACTTATATCACCCTATAAACCGACTTCGGGCAATGAGCGGCGGGCTAATCCTAGCGCTTCCTTGTAGGTCGTCATTTATGGCGACAATGTCTAATGTTGAAAATTGACGCGCTAAAGCACGACCTACATTAGACTCTTTATGTTTTTCTCTAAAGCGCAGGCCTCTTAATCTCTGTGGTGAATAAATCACTTAAAATTAATTTTACCACCGAGGGCACCGAGACGCTGCGCTACATAGAGAAGGTAACGAGTTGCGAGCAACGAGCTGCGCGCATACCTAGCTCTTAGTTAGTTTGCTAGAACCTAGCCATTTTTTGCACAAAGAGAAGTGAATGAGAGTAAATGAGCAGACAAAAGACCGAGGGCAACGAGCTGCGAATATCGGGCTTCGAGCGACGAGTAACGAATACAGCCTAGAGTCTAGTCACTTTCCTAGATCCTAGCGCCTATTACTCCCTAGAGCCTCGCAGCTTTTTCGATCTGTGATTGTTTTAAAAGCTATTTTACCACCGAGAACACCGAGGCGCTGCGCTACACAGAGAAGATAACGGGCGGCGGGCAAACCCTAGCACCTAGCACCTTCGCTCAATAAATATAACCAATACAAAATTCTTAATTTTTGCTAATTAGCCGCTATGTACTTGGTGCTCATCGGAAAACTCTATGTTTTTAATACATTTTCATGTTAGGTTAGGATAAAACTTAATGAAAACTTAACGCACTAGTAGTTAAGTATTATTAATTAGCCACGGAGCGGTATATCAAGTGACCACTAAAACACTCAGTTACTACAATCAAAACGCACAAAGCTTTAGCGACTCAACGCTTAATGTTGATATGTCGGCGCTTTACGCTGAGTTTTTACCGCTTATTCCTAACCACGGTCATATTTTAGATGCTGGCTGCGGCAGTGCCCGCGATGCCATGTATTTTAAACAGCAAGGCTTTACTGTTAGTGCATTTGACGCAAGCGAAGAGCTTGCAAAGTTAGCCAGTAGTTACTTACAACAAGCCGTTGCAGTTAAAACCTTTCAGCAGCTTGATTGTGCAAATATGTACGACGGCATTTGGTGCTGCGCCAGTTTATTGCATGTGCCAAAAGTAGAGTTACCGCAGGTATTTTTAAACATACAAAATGCCCTAAAACCAAACGGTATTTTGTATGTGTCGTTTAAATATGGCACGCAAGAGCGCGTGCATAACGGCCGTGAATTTACCGATTTAAATGAAGATGGCCTAACCGCGCTAATTACCCATCACACCGAGCTTAAAATAATAAAACAATGGCAAAGTATGGATCAGCGCCCTGAGCGCGAAAGTGAAGTGTGGCTCAATGCATTATTAACGCGCAACAAATTAATAAATGAATAGTTTTAACGAACAGCACCAATTGCAAAGTAATAAGCAGCAGCTTATAACGGGTGATAATGACCCGTTATTACCTAATCTTGTACATGCAATAAATAATGCCACAGAGATTGAAATTACTGTGTCATTTATCCAACCCAGTGGCTTGGCTCTGTTATTTGATCCACTCAATGAAGCTTTACAAAGTGGCGCAACACTAAAGCTTTTAACCTCCGATTATCTTGATATTACTCATCCTAATGCGCTCAGAGAGCTAATGGTATTAGTGGATCGTGGTGCTGATGTGCGTATTTACCAAACACAAAGCAACCAAAGCTTTCACATGAAGTCGTATATTTTTGTTAAAACAAACGACACCAACGAAATTACGTCTGGTTGTGCATTCATAGGCTCAAGTAACATTAGCGCTAGCGCATTGACTAAAGGCCATGAGTGGAATTTTAGACACGATTACATGCAGCCAAAAACAAGCCAAGCAGCGCAGCAATTTTTAAGTATTCGTAATGCTTTTTACGCTATTTTCAACCACGAGTTTGTCAGCAATTTAAGCCATGAATGGATTAATAACTACATTGCTAGGCGCAAAACACAGCAGTTTGTAGCGGTAAATCATGCCGATACAGCGGAACAAATTATTGAACAAAGCGAAGCTAAAACACCAAGGCCAGCTCAAATTGAAGCGCTCAATGCTCTAGCACAAACTCGCGCTGAGGGCTTTAAACGTGGCTTAGTAGTGTTAGCAACAGGCATGGGTAAAACATGGTTAAGCGCGTTTGATGTTAAACAATTCAAAGCTAAACGGGTATTATTCGTCGCGCATCGTGAAGAAATACTTGTACAAGCACAGCGTACTTTTGCTGAACTACTGCCGCTTTCAACGGGATTTTATAACGGTAAACACCGCGACAAAAACGCTGACTGTTTATTTGCTTCTATTCAAACCATTGGCCGAAGTAATCATTTAAAACAATTTGCGCCAACGGCGTTTGACTACATCATTGTTGATGAGTTTCATCATGCCAGCGCCCGTGTTTATCGTCAGCTATTAAACTATTTTGAGCCACAGTTTTTACTCGGTTTAACCGCCACGCCAGAACGAACCGATCAAGCCGATATTTTAGGATTGTGCGACAACAATTTAGTGTTTGAGCGAAACTTAACACAAGGGATAGATCAAAAAACACTAGTGCCGTTTCATTACTACGGCATTTGGGACGAAAACGTAAACTACCAAGCCATTCCATGGCGCAATGGTCGATTTGATCCCGCAGCACTAGAAAACAAATTTGCGACACAAAAACGTGCCGATCATGCGCTTGCACAGTGGCAGCAATATAAACAGCAGCGTACGCTAGGCTTTTGTATTTCCACCAAACATGCCGATTACATGGCTGATGCATTTAATAAAGCAGGTGTAAAAGCACTATCAGTACACAGCCAATCAAAAGTGCGCCGTAATGAGGCGCTTAAACAATTAGAACAGCGCCAAGTTGAAGTATTATTTACCGTTGATCTATTTAACGAAGGCACTGACTTACCCAGCATTGACACCATATTAATGCTGCGCCCAAGTGATTCTAAAATTCTGTTTTTGCAGCAATTAGGGCGTGGCTTGCGAACGCTAGAAGGTAAAACGCATTTAGTGGTGCTCGACTTTATTGGTAACCACCATAGCTTTTTAAATAAGCCTTATGCGCTACTCCATGAAACTACGCCAAGTGGAGTAGTAAAAAAGCTTAAAAAGCCAAATCTTGCTGATGGCTGTTTTATAAATATTGATTTAAAAGTCACCGACTTTTGGCAACAACTTGCTAAGGCGCAGCGCACCACCGCCCTTGAAGATATAACACAACTTGCCGAGCAACTTGGGCATTTACCTACCTTAAGTGAGTTTTACTACCACTATGGTGATATAAAAAAGGTAAACAGCAATTACACAAGTTGGTTTGAGTTAATCGCTAAAACACAAAACATTGATGATGAGGCACAACAAGGCGCTGAGCAACTAGCGCCGTTCTATGACTTTTTACACAAGGGCATACAAACAACCAGTATGACCAAATGCTTTAAAGCTATTTTGCTAGAAGCTTATGTAGCATTAAATGGTTTTGTTATTCCCCCAACAGTTGCAGAGCTTGCAGCCATGAGTGCTAAAGTATTAGCGCGTCATCCAAATTTAAAACAACACGATTTATCAGCCAAAGAGCAGCAAGCTGCCGCTGATTCACAAACATGGCAAAGCTACTGGCGTAAAAACCCAATAAAAGCTTATACCAATAAAAATAAAGACGGCACGCAGTGGTTTAAGCTAGAAAACGACACAGTAAAAGCCACGTTTGACGTACCCGCAGAAAAATGCGAATTACTAAACAACGCCGTGTTAGAACTGGTTGAATACAGCTTAGCTAAATACAGCCAACGGCTAAAAGTAAACGTAGCAACAACTAAACAAAATACCGAGCAACAAGCTGACAATGTGACTCAGCTAGCGTTTAAAGATCGTGCCGATACAACAAAAGAGCAAGATAACGCATTAAAGCTGCCGTATTTCCCCAATATTAAAATAGCTTGTGGGCATTTTAAAACAGGGGATGAAAGCGACATGGAATTTATAGATGCACCACTTGGTGCAGGTAAGCTCGACCCGCAAGTGCATTTTTTAGCGCACGCATCGGGTAACTCTATGAATGGTGGTAAGCACCCAATACTTGATGGTGATTTACTGCTACTTGAGCTTATAACATCCGATAAAGCGGGATCTCTACGCGGCCAAATAGTGGCTATAGAGCGGGATGATATAAGCGGGGAAGGACAATATTTACTGCGAAAAGTTAATAAATTACCTAATGGGCAATATGAGCTAATTGCTCAAAACCCAGATTACGAGGTAATGATTGCAGATGAAAGCATGCGAACGTTCGCACGGTTTAAACAAGTGGTTGCAGAGTAGTTACGCTTTAACTTGTAGGCGCATAGCTTGCTAGCGCGAAAAGCGCAGCTTTTAAATTTGTAGGTCGTGCCGTAGGCTCGATTTTATATCGCGCTTTGTTTTTGTAGGAACTGGCTTTAGCCGTGATTTTATATGGTTTTGGGGAAAGGGATTTAAAACCTCTATTCGAGGTTTTTGCCAGATTGCTGGCGGCAACCAAGGGGCGGCTGCCGCCGACCGCCCCTTGGAACCCCACGGCGCCCCGAGGATCACACTGTGTCCTCAAGTTAAAAATTGATGTGAACGTAATCTCCGTGTATTCGCCATCCATGGCGAAGACACTGCTTAACTTGCATCCATGCAAGTGATTACTCATCAATTTATAACTTTCGGGTGTGATCACGGGGAATTGGAGTGTGTTGGTAGATTGGTGTTTATGAATGTAGGTGGGAGTTTATCTCGTGCTTTTGGGTTGTAGGCGCAGAGCTTGCTCGCGCGAAAAGCGAAGCTTTTAAATGTTGCGAAATTTTGGTGTTTAAAAGTAGTAATTTAGTGTTTTTAAAATTCTTAAATAAATAACGAACTGCTTAGCTAAGGCGAAAGGATGTTAGAAAAAAAGAAACCAAGGGAGCAAAGCGGGCGTCATTCATTTGCTGCATATAGAGCTCAGGTGAGATCAGCTGCGATGGCATCACTATCTATTCTAGAAAACGATGGTATCGATAGGGTTTACTGTGACTTGCACGATGATTTTGTTATTCGTAAAAAAGATGACGATGGATTTAGTTATGTTTTTTACCAAGTTAAAACTAATGGCAAGCAAAACCACAATTGGACTTTAAATGAATTATTTGGCCTTAAAGCCAGAACTAAAGACCAGAAAAAGCAGTGTACAGAGAAAATAAAAAATAGCTTTATTGGTAAGCTGCTTTTACATACCGTAGTTTTCGATAATTACTGCAATTCAGTTGTCTTTCAGACCAACATCAATAATGGAGATGACGTTGAAAAAGTAATAGAAGACATTGAAGCGGGGATTTTTCAAAATAAGTTCTCGGAAGTGTTAATTGATAGGTTCAACAAATGTTTCCCAGAAGAAGTCTCTAATGAACTATCCGAAGATGAAATCAAATTAAGATTATCAAAGCTCAAGTTTGAAACTGATGTACAGCATTTAAAAAGTGGTGATGATAATTTCGAACCTATTGCAAAGAATGCGATTTACAAATTTAGCGAAGTAGATTTAGGCCACACTGAAACTCGTGAAATACTGATGAAACTGCTTGAACTAGTAGAAAATAAATCAAGTGGTGCAATAGCTGAGCTAACTCAAGAAAGTATTGAGCAATATGCAGGAATAGCTATTGAAGACTTACTATCGATACTAAGTATATCAAAGGACGCATACAATAACTTGCTTGAAAGCGGAGATAGTAAAGCTATAAAAAGCGCATCAATCATTCAACGAACGCTGTCCTCGGCTGGGGCTAGCATTGAGGAAGTTGAGTATATATCAAGATGTAAAACTAATTGGGATCTATGGCACAGAAAAAACCGCCATGTGCTTTTAGAGTTCGACTTACAGTCTATCAATAGCATGGTAAGAGAACTTTTAAATAGCTCCATTCGTAGTGATGGCTCACTTCATTTAGCTAGCCTAAGATCTCCAATAAAAGATTTAGTCAGTAAGCTTGAGTCTGAGGGCTTAATGTATGATCTAAACCCTGAGCTCATTCTCGGAGGCATATTTGCGGAATTAGTTAAGGGGAAATCATGAATTTCGATATGTTTTTTGAAAAGATTGCACAATCTGGTACCGAAATTCGCGTTGATAGCTCCAGTTATAACAAGCCAAATTTGTTAAATAACGAAGCACTATTTCAGCTCCCACTGATCAGTTTGATAGTGCTACTTATGGCTAAAGATAAACGAAAACCCAAAGTATCAGAAATTGGCCAACTTGTTGGTGAAAGCTTAGAAACAAGTATGCCCGGCTTTAAAGGCTCGGCTCAACACGTTGGTTGGTCAGCAAACTTACGAGTTAGAACCGTGAAAGCAGTTAGCTTTTTGGAATATTCAAATTTGATAGAAATCCCGAATAATAAAGGGCGAATTAAAATCACAACTTTAGGTAAGAAGGTGATTGATAAAGCCTTTAATGAAGAGGATATCCTCGCTTGTAACCTAGCTGAGATAGCTAAAGCATACAGAAACCTATGTGTTTCTAAGCAATTAGACATGGAGTTGGAATGAAGTTAATTAGTATACAAATTTTTTCAAATGGTCTTTCTGGTTGGCAATCAGATTTACTAAAGTTTGGCGACAATATTACTCAGCTATTTGGTAAGAATGGTTGTGGTAAAACTCCTATAGTACAGTCGATTGCTTTTTGCTTAGGTTATCCTAGCGTATTTAGAAATGATATTTATGAACGATGCAATCACGCTATTTTAGAAGTTTCATCTCCTATCGGAAATTTGCAATTAAAGAGAATTTACAGCAAAGGTATAGATATTCAGGTTACAGAGCCTAATGGCGAGAAACAGAGGTTTTATGATGAAAAGGAGTATTCTGCATATCTGTTTGAAACGCTGGGTCTGACAGTAGATAACCTAGTAACCAATAATAACAAAAGCACTAGTCCCTATTTAGCATCAATGTTGCCAATCTACTATCTAGATCAAGATGACGGTTATAACAAGTTTTATAGCCCACCAAGTAACTTTATCAAAGACCAGTTCTCAGAAATGATGAGAATGATATTTGATTTGCCAGTCAAACACTCATTCGACCAAAAGAAAGAAAAATTTAAGGCTAAAGAACGTCTAGATTATTTAGATAAGCAAGTAGAGCTGCATTCACGCCATGCTGAAATTGCTAAGCAGGAAGCCGCATTAATATCTAAAAGCTCAGAAGAATTAGAAGATGAAATCAGCACGTTAGAAAGTGAAATTGAGCAACTCAAGAGTTCAGGCGCAAACCATGATGACTCGATTAATGTTTTAGATCGTTTAATTTCAAAACATAAAGCTTCGATAAGAGACTTAACGCTTGAAATTGCTGAAATTAATAAGAGAACAAGCGGTATTGCACAGATAGTACATGAGATTAACACAGAAGTTGAAACACTTAACTTGAACGAAGAAGCTAGGCGAGTATTCCTATCATTTAATGAGATTTGTGGCTCTAGTAATTGCCATCTGTTTTCTTCAAGCTCAGATGCCTACAGTAAAAATTTATTGTATTTAAAAGACCAAATTAAAGATCTCGAAAGAAATGCAGATATAGATAAGATTAAAATCGAGCAAATCATGAAACAACGTGAAAGCTTAGAAGGTTTAATCCAAACGATTATTGATGAGAGAAATCAATCTTTAGAAAAAAGTGAGATATCGGCTCTGGTAGATGCAATATCAGCACTAAAAAATCAAATATTTGAACTGCAAAGCCAAAAGAGTGATATCGAAAAAGTTGAATTACTGGAAAATAAACATTTTCAAACTATCGCTGAGCGTAATAAAGCTCTAGAAAAATATCAGTCTTTTGGTACGGATAAAAACTCAATACCAGCATTAGTAAAGCTCAAAGCTGATCTTCGAGAGTTCTTTTTAAACTGGCTAGAAGTACTTAATACCAACAACATTAGCCGAAATATTACTTTTAAAGACGATTTTACTCCTTACCTCGGTACAGAAACTATATCTCAACTTAAGGGAAGTACCAGAACTAGAGCTGTA
The DNA here is from genome assembly GCF_014164295.1 of Pseudoalteromonas sp. SG43-7. Classification (NCBI taxonomy): domain Bacteria; kingdom Pseudomonadati; phylum Pseudomonadota; class Gammaproteobacteria; order Alteromonadales; family Pseudoalteromonadaceae; genus Pseudoalteromonas; species Pseudoalteromonas sp. SG43-7. Next base: position 8,699 of record NZ_JACJEY010000050.1, on the reverse strand, counting down.
TTAGCGTACCACGCAGCTTTAATTGAGTTAATGGCACAGCATAATTCGTTCTGTTTTAAATTCTTAATTTTAGATACGCCTAAGCAACACGAAATTCACAATGATGACCTAAACCAATACATCAAAGCACTTAAAGTATTATGTGCTCAGCATTCTGTTCAAGTTGTTTTCTCTACTACCGAGTATCATTATCAGGGTGATAATCAAGACATAGAGTGGAACCCGAAATACCAAGGTGAGAAACAATTGATGTTTTTAAAAATGAATGATAACGATCGAATCATTTAAATTAAAAATTAGGCGGCAAATAACTTACCTTATAACCTATAATAATACAGATAAAAAATAAACTGGCAGTTATCCAACCGCCAACTTCCCTGCCTCATGCCTCATGCCACATTTCACTTGGCATGGGGTTGGTTAGTTCCCATGTTATATTCATTGGCTGGCTGCCGTTGTGGCTTTGGTATTTAACCTCGCCGTAGTTTACAAACCCCATGGTTCGGCCGTTTTCGTCTTTGCCTTGTTCGCGCACAAATAACAGGATGGTTTTGCCTGTTTTTTGATGCTTAATATAGCTTAGGCCGCGGCCGTGTTCTGGGCGGGCGCTGTTTTGCGTTTGCCAATGGAACAGGGTAGGGCTGATTGCGTAATCGTGATACAGCGTGGTGGGCGAGTAGGTTTTTTCGCACTTGTTGAGTGTGACGAATAATAGCTCAAGGTTTTGGTTTTTAAATTCTAATACACCTTCGCGGGCGGTCGATTTTTTATTAAACGAATGTGCGCCAAACGCGGCGAGTATATGTTGGCGCGTGAAGCGGCTGTGTAATTTTATTGCGTGATTAGGTAAGCACGCTAAATCGCTTTCTTGCTGGTGAATACGGTTTATTAACAGAGCGATCACTTGCGCGAGTTCCTGCTGTAGCTCTTTGTGTTTAAGTGCCTGTAAGCTTTGATCAAGCGTTTTAAACCCTAAACTTGTGCCTGTGTTATCCCAAAAGTTGTAATGCGCCATAAGCGCGTACTGTTGGTTTTGTGGCGTAGGGGTAAAGTTAAAGTCGTTATTACATAAATCACGTAAAAAGCACAAGTAGCTGAGCGAGTCACAGCCGAGTAATTGGGTGTTGATTGCGCGGTAATACGCGGCGTAAATGTTGGTTTGCTCTGCGGGTATTTCATCGCCTTTTAGCCAGTGCCAGCCACCGAGCTTTTTATCTTTTGGTTTGTATATGTCTTCAAGCGTGACTTGCGGGTTTATGCGTAAAAAATTACTGAGCGTTAGCGCATCATTGGTGTGTTGCGAATAGCTATTTATCAGCTGTTGTAAACGGCGTTTAGTGTTTATGGCTTGCTGAATATTTTTTAATATTGTTTGTTGCGTTCGCTTTTGTAGCTCTATGCGACAACCCAGTGGTAAATGCGGGAAGTTGTTTTCGATCTCGGTTTTTATTGGTTGGTTGCTTTTACCAATCAATGCGCGGAATTTACTGGCAAAGTCGTACTCTGGGCGCGCATTTCCTACAAAGTCGAGTACGGTACAGCACTGCTTTGGGCTATTATCTGGCAAGCGAAGGCCACGGCCGAGTTGCTGTAAAAACAGCGTTAAGCTTTCCGTTGGGCGTAAAAATAACAGAGTATCGACTTCTGGAATATCGACACCTTCGTTAAAAATATCAACTACACACAGTATTTGTATTTCACCTTGGCGCAGCGCTTGTTGTTTGGCCGCGCGTTCATTGGTGTTTTTACTGGTCAGCACATCGGCGTTTATGCCTGCTAAGTTAAACTTAGACGCCATAAACTCTGCGTGTTTTTGGCTTACGCAAAACGCGAGTGCTTTTATATCCTGAACATTAGTCACTATATCAGCAAGGCTGGATATAATTTTGTTTGCGCGGCTGTTTTCCCCTGTATAAAGGTTACTTAACTCGCTTATATCGTAACGGCCACCACGCCATGTTATTTGGCTTAGGTCGGTATCGTCATCGAGGCCAAAGTATTGAAATGGGCATAAATGGCGCTGATTAATTGCCTCTGGCAAGCGAATTTCAGCGGCTATTACGCTGCAAAAATCATCGAGTATATTTGCGCTATCTTGTCGCTCTGGTGTGGCGGTTAAGCCAAGTAATATTGTGGGCGTAAAGTGATTTAATATAGCGCGATAACTGGCGGCGCTTACGTGGTGTACTTCGTCTATCACAATGTAGTCGTAGTAATCGCTGGTTAAATTGAGCGATTCAATTTGGCTGTTCAGCGTTTGGATTGATGCAAATAATTGGTTGTAACGCTGTGGTTTGTAGTTACCCACCCAAAGCTCACCAAAGTCGTTATTTTTAAGTACACCACGGTAAGCACTTTGCGCTTGTTTTAGTATTTCTTCTCTGTGGGCTATAAACAAAAAGTGTGCGTTTGGGTTTTTGTCGTAAACGGTTTTAAAGTCGAACGCCGATATTATTGTTTTACCCGTGCCCGTTGCGGCAACCACTAAATTTTTAAAGCGATTATGCACGCTGCGCTCTACGCTTAGCTTTTCTAATATTGCGAGCTGGTGGGTTTTGGGGGTTATATCAAAATAAAACTGGCTGCTTGCTTGGCCAACACCGCGTTGCTCGTTAAGTGAATTTATGAGCTTTTCTTTACATTCAGCTTTACCAGTAAACAGCTCGAAATCTGGCGATTGCCAGTAGGTTTCAAAAGTGCTTTTGGTTTTGGCTATAATGTGCGGGATTTCTTGCGCGGTAATTTTTAAGTTCCACTCAAGGCCGCTGGTAAGCGCTGAATGCGATAAATTAGACGAGCCAATATAACCGGTATGAAAACCCGTATTACGCATAAACAAGTATGACTTTGCGTGCAAGCGCTCTTGCTGGTTGTTGTAACTAAGTTTTACCTCGGTATTTGGTAGGTTTGCTAAAAACTCAACCGCTTTCGCATCCGTTGCGCCCATGTACGAGGTGGTAATAACTTTGAGTTTATTGCCACTTTTGGTAAACGCTTCAAGCTCATTTTTAAATATGCGCAGCCCCGTCCATTTTATAAATGAGACAAGCCAATAAATAGTGTCTGACGATTTAATCTCGCGTTTTAGCTCGGTTTCTAGCGATATACCCGCATTCGCACCGCTAAACAATTCGCTTTGGGTAAGCCCTGTTTGCGGAAAAATATCGTGAGAGTAATCTTTAAGATTGGCCGCAATAGGGTTTTGGGTATTAAACAGCGCGGTAAGTATTCTACCTTGGCTGTCGATAAGGTTTTCGTTGATCAGCTCGTCATCGCGAATATGATCTTTAAGCCAAAGCACAAGGTTGTTTGCGAGATTAATTTGCTCTTGTAAACGCTCGCTTGAATTAGGGATTGCATCGATTGCATGTTCAACCAGCTTGCCTAAAAAACGCGAAAGCCACGTAGCCGCCTCAGCCGATTCTAGTTGGCGTTCGCCCACATAAAATTGGTCACGATTTAAATTTTGCTCAATTACTTGCGTAATTAACTGCTCGTAAATACCAATTTGTTCCATTAAACCGCTCCCTGTTGCGAGGGTTTAGTGTACTAAAAAAACCAATGTAAACAAGCATTAACTCATTATTGAATTAAAGGCCGCTGCCAAGACAATTCCCCCGTCATTTTGCCCGAAAAGACTCTATTGATGAGTAATTAATTGCATGGATGCAATTAAAGCCGTGACAGGCACATGGATGTGCCTTACACGGCGTTTACGTTCATATCAATTGTTGCTTTGAGGAGAGTGCAAAATGCTCGGGGCGCCGTGGGGTTCCAAGGGGCGGTCGGCGGTATCCTCTCCTTGGTTGCCGCCAGCAATCTGGCAAATACCTCGAATGAGGAATTTACAAAACTTGCAATTAAAACCCAAAGCGCGAGATAAACTCCCGCTACAATTCAAAAATTTCGCTTTTCGCGTCAGCAAGCTTAACGCCTACGGCAAAATTAAATACTGCTGCTAAGACAATTTCCCCGTGATCACACCCGAAATTAAATTAATGATGAGTAATAACAGCGCATGGATGCGCGTTAAGCTGTGACCTCGCCATGGACGGCGAATACACAGCATTTACGTTCATATCATTAATTTAAATTGAGGAAATAGTGTGATCCTCGGGCGCTGTGGGTGACGAGTGACCGAAACGAAGTTTCGCAGCGCGAGGAAGTGGAAGCATGGATGCTGCCAGGAACCCAGCTTCAGGGATGAATTACTTGCAGCAGAGTCAACAGTGAAAAACGTACGCCCCTTGGTTGCCGTCGCCAACGCGACATGTATAAATAAAAGCGACGAGCACCGAGTTACGGGCATCGAGCTTAGATATTAAAAGCTGCGCTTTTCGCGTCAGCAAGCTTAACGTCTACGGTCAACCTAAACGATGCTGTTAAGAAAACTCCCCCGTTACTTTGCCTGAAAAGACTCAATTGATGAGTAATTGATTGCATGGCGGAATTTTATTCCCGACAAATTCTAAGTTTCTAAATCCCTTTAGCCAGTACAAAATGTAAGCCATGAGATTATAAAGTAACAAGTGTTAATAAAAAGTTGACATTGATGTTGTTTGGTCTAAATTTTAACCAGTCATTAAGTTTGTTGAAAAGGAATTTCTGATGAAGCTTTTATTATTTATTGTTTTATGTTCTCTTTTATGTGCTTGCACTGCAAGCACCGGTGATATCTCCATTTATTCCGTCGGTTCAGATAAAAACCTTACCTCTCCTCTTGTTACTGCCAAAGAATTGTATAGTGCTGACGGTATGATATATAAAACTGATGAAGCTCATGCTTTAAGCGGCGATGATACTTTTAGTATTTATTTAACGGATACCTATCTAAGATACCTACCAGATATTGGCGGAGATAATGAAGTTTTGATTGTCGCTGAATTTGAAGAAGTTGTAACAGGAACATCAAGCGATACTATTACCAAAATATTAGGCCCGTATGATTCAATTGCAGATGCTACGAAAGCTCCATTTTTCCATAAAGCGCTATATGGTCCTAAACGAATGGAGAGTGACTTATTAAGTCTCAAATTAAAAATCTATGAGTACGATTTAGATGAAAATGATAAAGCCGGAAGTATTATTGATTTTATCGCAGCAGCAGGAGAGGCTCTAAGTCTATCAAACCCCGTAACCACAGAAGAAATAAAAGTAGCTAAAGAGATCGCAAAGTCTGTTACAGGTACAAATGATAATGACTTAGTATTCCAGCTAGATTTGGACTTTGTTGCAGGTAATTCGCTATATAGACATAGTGGTAACAATAATGTAAATGTTCTGCCTTTAAAAGCTGGTGAAATAGTGCTTATAAAGAAAGAAGTGTGTGCTATTGGGCGATGTTACGACTATTTCAGTAAAGAAGAAGGGATACGCAACCCTGTTGGTTACGCTACAGATATATTACTTTCTCCAATTACAGCAATGACAATTGGTTTAACTGATACACCCGCTGGGTCATCTTTATCAGATGTGGAGCCACAAACGCTTGAAGTGCGTAGCGAAGGGTTAGTTCATAAGTCAAAGTCAGATGAAAAGTCAGATGGAAGCACGGAGAAAGTTAATTATTTTACTGATAAAACTTGGCTTAGATTATCTATTCTCAAAGGTGGGGACCCAGAGCTATGGGAAAAGCGAAAACTACTTTACCCAATAGAGGCTGAAATAAATGGGTTACTAAAAAGCTCTACTGGTATTAAAAGTGATAACCTTACTGCACCTATCGCTTCTTTAAATAAGGCTCAAAAGCAATTAGCAGCAATGAAGCAAAATGGTATAAAACTCGTTTCAAATAACTCCTCAAACAACACACAGTATATTTTAAAAGGCTCAACTAGTGGGGCTATTTGCTTAGATATTCCTACACGATTTAAATTGACACAAGCATTGCCTTTGTTTGATGGAAGCCCACAACAGAAATTACCATCTTACAATAAATATAGATGTTACAAATTGATGCCATCAGTGAAAGCTCAACCTTTTAAAAAGGGTACTTTGTATTTTCAAATAAACTATACAGATAATGATGTTTTAAAATCACACATAGCAACAGTGGAAGTGGTTGATGAATTTCCGGAATGATATACCTCTTATTTTTGAATACTATTGAGCTTTAACCATCAAATTTGAAAAGTGCTGTATTTTCACAATCACCGCATACTAATGAGTAGAGCTCTTTGCGTTTGCTCACCTTGGTATTAGCACTGGTACATTGCGGGCAAGACATTTTCATTGGTGTATTGGTACTGCACTCGCTACATGTAACAAAATAGCCGTAGCGGCCTGAGCGCGCTTTAAGCGTCTTGCTATTACTGCACTGTTTACATTGTAAATTTACTTCATTGACAACATTTGGTTGCTCTTCTTTAATTGTTGGAACAATAGATCTTGGTGCAAGAGCTGTTGATTCATTTTGATAAATCGGGCTTGGCTCGTTGAGGCTTGTTGCTAACGCATCAGGTTTTAACTGTGTGGCAGGAGTAATATTTTGCTCCAAAAGAAACTGACAGATCCTAGCTAAGCTTTCTTCACTAAACCATGGGCGAGTATTGGTTGAGAAAAAGTGCAGGGCATTTGGTATTGATGCCGGGAGCTTCATTATGTCTAAAAGTTTATCTGCTATAAACTCTGATTTTACAAGTCGCTCTTCAAGCGTTTTTGGCGTGTTATCTCGATTAATTATGGCATTACTCGATATTGCACAGATGCTATGCCATTCACGGCCACCAAAATTTTGTTGTATTTTACCAAACATCTTTGGCAGGAGTTGAGGAGCATTGTCTCTTACTAAACTTTTTAGTAATGCCAATTGTAGCTCAACTTGTTTGATAGGTGACGGCATACCTTGCCATTGCCCACGGTAGCTGCGACTCCACTCTTGATGTTGGTTTATTGCAACTTCACCAGTAATACTTTTTGATTCAATAAGAATAAACCCGTAGGTATAAACAATAAGGTGGTCTATCTGTGCGGTTTCGCCGTTGTGTTTAAACTTTACATCATTAAACACAAATACTTGAGGGTGGTCTTTAAATGCGCGACGTAAGTAAAATGCTACCTCTAGCTCTTGTTTTTGGCCTGCTTTTAATTTTGCTGAGTTGGTTGTGACGAGCGTTTTATCTTTTAAAATCATGCGGAGTCCTTTCAGTCATGTATTTGTATAGAATAACATTGAAGTACCTAATAAAAATACTGCTCTGATTAATTTGATTTTAAATATTCAGCAAATTTAACACTGAAGATCACAGTATGCTTTTTCGCGTCAGCAAGCTTAACGCCTACGGCAAAATTACACACTGCTGTGAAGACAGTTCCCCCGTGATCACACCCGAAATTAAATTAATGATGAGTAATAACAGCGCATGGATGCACGTTAAGCGATGCTTACATAAGGACGTGTTTCATCGCGTTTACGTTCATATCATTAATTTAAATTGAGGAAGCAGTGTGATCCTCGGGGCGCCGTGGGGTTCCAAGGGGCGTAAGGCGCTATGCGCCCCTTGGTTGCCGTCGCCAACACGACATAACTAAGAATGTGCAATTAAAACCCAAAGCGCGAGATATACTCGCCTACAATTTAAAAGCTGCGCTTTTCGCTTCAACAAGCTAAGCGTATTAAGATTATGGAGTAATTGCATATATTGTATGGGTATTGCTGCACATAAAAAAACAGACACCATCAAAATAGGAACATATTTAATTTAAAGGATATAAATGAAAATAATCTACCTCTCTTTTTTAGCTCTATGCTCGCTTCATGTAAATGCAGCTATTTTAGATTGCGACTTACAGGGTAAAGATCGCACTATTTATCAATTAGTAAAGCCAATAGCACCCTTCGATAGCTGTAAAAAAGCCGTTGATAATGAAGGCAATATCGTGGGCTATAAATTAAAGAAAGAGGGTTCTTATATTGATATTTCATTTGAAGATGAAAACTTCACACATGAAGATCACTTCTTTGTTTCAGGTAATAAATTGACAGTGAAAGAACTCCTTTTATCTATATATATACCTCAAGGTGAATCTGAAAACGAATATATAAAAGCCCAAAGAAAGAACCTTTTAAAATCAACTACTAGTGGTATTAAATATGATAAAGGTGGGGTTTACTTCTTTGATTTAGAAATAAAAAATTCGGCTTACAAAAACTATGTTACTTATATTGAAGAAGGTAAACCTAACGAGTTTATTGGTATAGGAACCGACGGAAGCAAAGAATTGCTGATAAAAATAATGTTTAACAAAGGAATGGATGATATCTAAAAAATATGAAGGTATTGATGACAAGGACGTAAAAAAGATCTTAGAGGTGTTTTTTAGTAAAGGCACAGCTAGCCAAATAGAGATTAACGATAAAGTGATTGAGTTAGTTTGGGAAATGTTAGCTTCATCAAAAGAATGTACTAAGGCCATGCACTTTGTTCCAAGACCACAAGGATTAGCGGCATCTCCTATGTATGTCGCTAAATAACTAGCCCAAATAGCGTATAGAGTATCTGCTGATAAAGATGATTCTGTTTACCACGTATGTAAAGTGTTTTCTGCAAGAGGTTATGCTACAAAAATTAAATTAGTGTCAACAACAACCGAAAAGTGATCCACTCCACCATTTGAATAATGATCCACTATTTATTAAGGTTTTCCATTAATCCGGCTTGTTTCTTTTCTTTGATCCTATAACTTTCCCCCTTAATTTG